>VBCS01000010.1:0-9721 GCA_005888955.1 Betaproteobacteria bacterium | reverse complement strand
CGGTCGCCGGTGAGGATGACATAGCGCTCGCGCTCGATCACGACCGCACCCTGAGGCCGCGCGTAATCGCGCCACACGCCCCCGACCGTGAACGCGGTCGGCTGCCCTGCGATCGGTATGGCGACGATCTTTCCCGCCGTGAAGCCGTACAAATCGGCCATCGCTTCGTTGACCCACATCGGCGGCGGTGCCTCCGCGGGCGGCGTCGACGGAACGCTCACCAAGGCCAGTCTCCGGCCCGGATCGTTCGGGTCGATGTCCCTCGCGAGCAGCACGACACGCGGGCGAGACGGGTCGAGAAGAAGCTGCTGCTCGCGGACAAACTCGGCGTGCCGCACGCCCGGTAGCGCGGCGATTCGCGCCTGGTCCTCGGGCGTCATATACGAGGTGTCGCCGGCCGCGGCGGCTCGAACATAGACGTCGGCCGGAAGGATGCGCTCGAGCCAGAGGTCGAGGGCATCGCGGAATGACGTCACCATGATTGCCATCGATATCATCAGACTCATGCTGGCGACGATCGCGGCCAGGCTCACTGCAGCCTGCCCGGGCGCGCCGCGCAGCTGCAGGAGCGCAAGCCGCGACGCCGCGTGGCGTGGCGACGGAATGACCGCGAGCACCACCGCAGCGATCCTCGGCATGAGCATCAGGGTGCCGATGAGGAGCAGCGCGATCGCGAGGTAACCGAACAGCGGTAGTCCCGCGACCGGCGGCAGGAACGAGGCGATCGCGCCAGCCGCGATCGCGGCTGCGCCGGACCAGATTGGCCGCAACCGGGCGAACGCGCGCTCTTCGTCTCCTGCCTTGAGCGCCTGCGCCGGTGAGGCGCGCGCCGCTTCGAACGCCGGCACCACGCTGCCGAGCAGCGCGGCCGCGACGCCGAGGCCGAAGCAAAGCGCCAACGCGAACGGAGCAGGAACAAGTGTCGGCGCAACGCCGCGAAAATAGCCTGATCCGAGATCGGGACCGATAAGCCGTACGGCCGCCTCGGCCAGAACGTATCCGGCGCCGAGCCCGAGCGCGCCGCCCGCCGCGCCGATCAACGCACCCTCGGCGAGGAGCGAGGAAACCAGGCGCCGGCGCGTGACGCCGAGTACCCGGAGCAGCGCGAATTGCGCGCGTCGCCGGACCACCGCCAACGCCTGCGTCGAGAAGACGAGCAAGCCTCCGGTGAACAGCGCCACGAGCGCGAGGACGTTCAGATTGACGCGGTAGGATCGCGACACGCTCGCGCTGGCCGCGAGGCTCGTCTCGGGACGCTCGACGGCGATGCCGGCGGGCAGGCGCTGCTGGAGCCTGTCGCGAAAGGCGGCAAGATCGACGCCGGGCTTAAGGCGCAGATCGATGCGCGTGATCAGACCCAGCCGCTCGAAGTTGGATTGCGCGCCGGCGATGTCCATCACCGCGAAACGCTGTTGCTCTCCGGCCGGAGCGAGACCCGCCACGGTGAGCGTCGCATCGCGCAACGCGACCTGGAAGCTTAACGCTCCGCCGGCAGCGAGATCGAGCCAGCGCGCTGCGGCGGGGGAGAGAAACAGCAGGTCCGGACGGAAAACATCAAGACGGTCGGCGGTCTCGGGGATCAATCCGGGCTGGATCTCGGCCGCGCGGAAGGTATCGATACCGACGATCTTCAGCACGTCCTCGCGGTCGGCGAGCTTCGCATCGATCTCCACGACCGGGCTCGCCACCGCGACCTCAGGCAGCCGCGAGAGCTCGGGATACAGGCTTTCATCGAAACCGCTCCGCGGACCGCGGACCTGCAGATCGGCGTCGCCGGAAAGGGTCCGAACACCGAGCGCCAACTCGTTTTGCGCCGATTGGGTGATGAGCTGCACCGCGTAGCCGAGCGCGACCCCGAGCGCGATCGCGAGCACCGACAAGATGCTGCGCGTCTTGTTCTGCGCGAACGCGCCGGCCAAGATCACCCTGACCGCTGCCATTTCCGAATGCATTGAAGGTCAGCCGGGCGCGCGCTCGCGCAGTCCATGTGGCGTCAGCAGCAGCGTGCGGTCGCAGGTTTCCGCAGCCACGCGCGAATGCGTCACCAAAATGCCCGCCGCACCGTTCGCCTTGACCTGTTCGCGTAGCACGCGGAGAACTTGGCTCGCCGTTTCGGGATCGAGATTGCCGGTGGGCTCGTCGGCCAGCACCAGACGCGGACCGTGGACCAGCGCACGGGCGATCGCGACGCGTTGCAACTCGCCTCCGGAAAGCTCGCGCGGCGGACTTGCCGCACGCTCGGCGAGACCTACGGCTGCAAGCGTCGCCGCCACCCGGCGCACAGCATCGTCGTCGGCAATGCCGAGCAGCGACAGCGGCAATGCAACGTTCTGCCCGACGTCGAGATAGGGCAGGATGTGGAACGCCTGGAACACGAAACCCATTTGCGTGCGGCGCAGAAGCGTGAGCGCATCATCGTCGAGCGTCGTGAGCTCGATGTCGCCGAGCTTGATCGAGCCCGAATCGGCGCGGTCGAGGCCCGCAACGAGATTGAGCAGCGTCGACTTGCCGATGCCCGACTCGCCCATCACCGCGACATAATCGCCGGCCTCGAGCTCCAGGTCGACGTCGGTGAACACGGTCCGCGGCCGGGGCCCGCCGTAGCGCTTGGTCAGGCCTTGGACGGAAAGCATGCGCCGAGCGTAGCGGCCGGCGCGCGACGTGGCAAGCCGCAGTCCGTTGTGCGGGTTGATGCGCCACGCAGCATGCGATCGCAGAAAAACGCCGCATCGCTACGGGCGGCGATCCGTAGAACCCATCGGAAAAAAACAACAGGCCCGGCGACGGCCGGGCCTGTTGCTGGATCGGACCGAAGCCGGCGTCCTGCCGCTTGCGGCCCGTTGTGCGTTATCGAGACGCGTCAGTCCTCGTCGTCCCAATGCCCTGCACGATAATGCCATCTCTCACCACGGCGCTCCAGCACATACGGGCGCCACTCATGACCTTGACGGTATTGGATAAACTGGCCGTCCGTCCATACGTACGCAGACCCGTTCCACACATAGTGCCCCTTCTCGTAGACATAACCTTCCCGAGGAGCGGGCACGACCTCGACGCGCTCGGCCGGTGGCGCGACGCCGATTTCCACATCGACAAACTTCGCCGCCTGCCCGACTGCAGCGAAGCCAAGCGAGCCGACTGCCAGCGTCAAGGTGGCAACAATATTTCGCAGCTTCATAATGTCTCCTTGTCTTTGATTGCTCCCCAAGCAAACACGACCTATACGGCGAGATCCCGGGGGCGCAGAGCAAAGACCGAAGCCTTGGCGGCTGAGTTGCAAGGCGGACGGTCCGCTCATGAAATAGGGACGCCGTCCTACGACAGGCTCGGACTCTCTCTGACAGGAAGCACCTCGCCCGCAATTGCTTCTTTACGTTCCCTTAACACCAATATGTGGGCGACCGCGAAGCAGACATTTCGCGTATGACCGAGTGCTAGTATTCCCGCTGTCAGACGCGAGTTGCAGCCAGTGGCTCGTAACGAGCGACCATTGCATGCGGTCGTCGGGAGGCGAGATGGTGAACTACAAGAAGCTCTTCGGGCGCTGAGGTCAGCCGCCGGAAGTCGGAAGCGCGGTCGCATTCCTGGCGTCCGACGCCGCGAGCTACATCAGCGGCAGCACGCTTTTGATCGACGCAGGCTGGACTGCGATCGACGGTCCACCGACAGGGTTGACGCAGGTCGGGTAGGAATCTTGCGCCGCGCTCGATGCGGGTTCTTCACCCGCTGCGCAAACGAAAAAAAGCCCGGTTGCCCGGGCTTCTCTTACCTGTAATTCGAGCGGCTCAGTCGAGCGGCTTGATATTGGTCGCCTGGTCCCCTTTGGGGCCGGTCGTTACGTCAAAGGACACCTTCTGGTTTTCGCGAAGGCTCTTGTGTCCTTCGCCCTGAATCGCCGAGAAGTGTGCAAACAGGTCCTTGCCGCCGCTATCGGGCGTGATGAAACCAAAGCCCTTGCCGTCGTTGAACCATTTAACTGTACCTGTACCCATGTCTACTTTTCCTGTAATGATGAAATGACGGGCTCGCGCCCGGTGCGGGAACATCAAGGGAGAGAGAAAGACCTGAAGAAGAGCCGCCTGAGCGGCTACGACGGACTGACAATTCGCTTGAGGAACCTGCACTTAGGTTGTACACGCATCCCGGCGTTGCGTCAAATCGTTTTTTGTCGGATTCGTGGGATTCGAGCTCAATACCGGTATATAGTCGCAATATGTGCCGCTCGACGCCTTCGCGAGAATCAGTAAGGGGCCTTCCATACTCGATTTACGGAGCCCGATCATGACCACAAGCGCCGCGTCCGGGGCCAGCTGTGCCTCGCCGATGTTGCGCGATCGATTCCTCAACGCGCTCGATGCCAGCGATGATGCGTTGCTCCGCGACCTGGCCAGGCATCTGCAAAGTTGCACGAATACCCTCCCCAGCACCACCTGCATATTGCTCGGACTTCCGGAAGGAAGCACGTATGCCGTGGGTGCTCTCGCAGTGATCAAGCGGCAATCATGACTATCATGACCAAACAGACGGCTGACGTTGATTCCGGCGCAACCGCGGTTTCCGCGATGCGCTCCCCGGTGAACGATTACACCGATGCCGGACCGATCGCCACGACCGAAGAGTTCAAGGCTGCGTTGCTTGCGACGCGCGATTGGATCGGCATCTCGCCGACCCAGTTGCAAATGCTCCAGGCGCAATGTCGCGCGCCCGATGCCACGATCACCGCGGCGCAGCTCGCGGATCAGCTCAGGTTCAAGAATTTCGCCGCCGCGCGCCTGCAATACGGCACGCTCGCCCGCGCCGTGGCCGAGAAGCTCGGCTACGCGCCCCCGCAAAAGGGCAAAGGCGCCGTCCGTTGGTGGTTCGCGCTGTCGATCGGACAAGACGGGCATGACGACGCCGGCGACGGCCAGCTCAAATGGACCATGCGACCCGAGCTGGTGGCGGCGCTGCGCGCAATGAAATGGGCATGAAGCCGTACCCGCGCCAACGCGCTGAGTGACGGCTCGCGCTGGATCACGTCTCGGCGCGGCGTACGGTCGAGGCCCTGTACCCTTCGGGTCAATCAAGCTCGGCAGCGATGCGGCTTGATGCCGATCCATCGATGCAACGCAAGGCGGCGATTTACGAAACGCCGCCCAGGCACTAAACTGCGTTGCGACCGAGTGCGGCCCCAGCATCTCGCTTTCCGTTTCGTCGTTTCGAATGGCCGGGCCAGGATGCTGCCGCGGATCTTGTACCCCAGGTCAACTTCTTCAATGCAGCGTTACGCATCGAAATGATCAGTGATACTTTGCTTAAGGGCGTGTACCTATTCGGCGACCTGAGCGCCGAGGAACGCGGGCGATTGGCGAAGATCGCGGAGTCGATGGCGCTGCCGGCGCGGTTCCAGATTTTTCGCGCTGGCGAGGACGCGACTGCGTTGTATCTGATCAAGGAAGGCTCGGTCCGCATCACGACGCTGTCTCCGAGCGGCGAGCATATCGACGTCGCAACGCTGGGGTCGGGATCGCACTTCGGCGAGATGGCGCTGATCGACGGCGCGAAGCGGTCCGCCAGTGCCGAAACGCTCGAGGCCACGACGATCTTTCGCTTCGATTACAGCAAAATCCAATCCGTCCTCAACGGTTCGCCGCCGATCGCCAGCAAGTTCTACCGCGCGCTCGCCCGATTTCTGTCGAACCGCCTTCGCCAGACAACGACCGATATGAGCTTTGCCCGGGAAAAGAACCTGCGCCATTTCTAGACGGGTAGCGGCGCTTATGGCAGCGTCGTTTCACGGGCGCGCGGCACCTTCGCCGCAACGCCGTCACGCAAGTATTCGATTGCCGCCTGGACACCGCCCGCGCGGTGCGGCGCGCCAACGAGCCCCAATCCCATCTCGACACCGGCGAGCGTGCCGCAGAGCATCAGGTCGTTGAAAAAACCGAGGTGGCCGATGCGAAACACCTAGCCCGCGAGTCGCCCCAGGCCCGTGCCGAGCGACAGGTCGAAGCGCTCCAGCACCTTGCGGCGGAAGATGTCGGCGTCGTGGCCGTCGGGCATCACGATCGCGGTCAGCGAGTCGCTGTACTCGTCGGGATTCAGGCACAGTATCTCGAGCGCCCATGCGCGCACCGCGCGGCGCGTCGCTTCGCCGTGGCGACGGTGGCGCGCGAATACCGCGGGCAGACCTTCCGCGAGCAGCATGTCGATCGCTTCGTGCAGGCCGTAGAGGAGGTTGGTGGCTGGCGTGTAGGGAAAGTATCCGTCGCGATTGCTCGCGATGATCTCGTCCCAGCCCCAGTACGATCGCGGAAGGCGCGCGCCCTTGCTCGTCGCGAGCGCCTTGTCGCTGACGGCATTGAATGACAGGCCCGGCGGCAGCATCAAGCCCTTCTGCGAGCCCGCGACCGTCACGTCGACGCCCCATTCCGCATGGCGATAGTCCATCGAGGCGAGCGACGAAATCGTGTCGACCATGAACAGCGCCGGGTGCCTGGCACGGTCGATCGCCTCGCGAATGAGCGGGATGCGGCTGGTGACGCCCGTCGAGGTCTCGTTGTGCACTACCATGACGGCCTTGTAGCGATGCGTCTTGTCCGCGGCGAGCCTGGTTTGCACGACCACCGGATCGACGCCGCTCCGCCAATCGCCCGCGACGAAGTCAACCTCCAGCCCCAGCCTGGCAGCCATCTTGCGCCACAGCGTGGCGAAGTGACCGGTCTCGAACATGAGCACGGCATCGCCGGGCGAGAGTGTATTGACCAGCGCCGCCTCCCATGCGCCGGTGCCGGAAGCGGGGTAGATGACGACGGGCCCGGCGGTCTGGAAGATCTTCCTGAGGCCCTCGAGTATCTCCAGCGTCAACCGCGCAAACTCGGGGCCGCGGTGATCGATCGTTGGATGATCCAGCGCGCGCAAGATCCGATCGGGGACGTTGGTGGGTCCGGGAATCTGCAGAAAATGGCGGCCACTGGGATGATCGTCGAGGCGAAGCATGGGACTTTCCGGGCGCGGAGCAAGCGCCTATTGTATACAGGTCACGCCGCCGCGGCGCTTCAGGACGTGCAGGAGAACGCGAGTGAGTAGCCCTGTCGAGCACACCGTGCGCATGGATTCGCGACTGGCGCGAGCGCTCGACGCGACAAACCTCGCACGACGCCTGCGCGCGGAATGCCGGGGCGATGTCCTGTTCGATCGCGCGGCGCGCGGCCGTTACGCGACCGATGCGTCGATCTATCAGGTTTTTCCCATCGGCATCGTCGTTCCCCGCGACGAGGCCGACGCGAAAGCCGCACTCGCCGTCGCGCGCGAGCAGGGCGTGCCCTTGCTGCCGCGCGGTGCGGGCTCGTCGCAATGCGGCCAGACGGTCGGCGAGGCGCTGGTGATCGACCATAGCAAGGCCCTGAACGCGATCGGCCAGCTCGACCTCGATGCGCTGACGATCAGCGTTCAGCCGGGTGTCGTCCTCGATCGGTTGAACAGGTATCTGCAGCCGCACGGGCTTTGGTTTCCGGTCGACGTGAGCACCTCCGCGCAGGCGACGATCGGCGGAATGGCCGGCAACAATTCCTGCGGGTCGCGCTCGATCGAGTACGGCAACATGGTGCACAACGTGCTCGGCATCGATGCGATCCTCGCCGACGGGAGCGAAGTGACTTTCGGAACACTCGAGTCGATGCCGCGCACGGGCCACACGGGCAGGCTCGTCGAGGAGCTCGCCGCGATCGGCGCGCGCGAGCGCGACGAGATCGCGCGCACCTTCCCGCGCGTGTTGCGCCGTGTCGGCGGCTACAACCTCGACGTCTTCAACCCCCAGAGTGTCCGTCCGTATACGGCCGACGGATCGGTCAATCTGGCGCATCTGCTGGTGGGTTCCGAGGGCACGCTGGCGTACTTCGCGCGCCTTAAGCTCAAGCTCGCGCCCCTGCCGCGAAACACGGTTCTCGGCGTCGTAAACTTTCCCTCCTTCTATCGCGCGATGGAAGTGGCGCGCCACATCGTCGAGCTGAAGCCCACCGCGGTCGAGCTGGTCGATCGCACCATGATCGATCTGGCGCGCGCCAACCCCGCGTTTCAGCCGATCATCGAGCGCGCGCTCGTCGCCGAGCCGGAGGCGATTCTGCTGGTCGAGTTCGCGGGCGCCGATGCCGACGTGCAGAAAGCCCGACTCGCACAATTATTCGAGCTCATGGGCGATCTGGGTTTGCCGGGATCGGTCGTCGCGATCGCGGAGCCCGCGGCGCAGAGGGCGCTGTGGGAGGTGCGTAAGGCCGGGCTCAACATCATGATGTCGATGAAGGGCGACGGCAAGCCGGTGTCGTTCATCGAGGATTGCGCGGTGCCGCTCGAACACCTCGCCGATTACACCGCGCGCTTGACCGAAATCTTTCGCAAGCATGGTACACAGGGAACGTGGTACGCGCACGCCAGTGTCGGCACGCTGCACGTGCGGCCGATCCTCGACATGCGCCGCGACGGCGCGGCGAAGATGCGCGCTATCGCCGAGGAAGCCTCCGCAATGGTGCGCGAATACAAGGGCGCCTATTCCGGCGAGCACGGCGATGGGCTGTGCCGCGGCGAATGGGTCGCGTGGCAGTTCGGACCGACGATCGGCAACGCATTCGCCGAAATCAAGGCTCTGTTCGATCCGGACAACCGCATGAACCCCGGCAAGATCGTCTCCCCGCCGAAGATGGACGATGCGACGCTGTTCCGCTTCGGCCCGGGCTACCGACGCGCCACGCTCGTGCCGCGGCTCGATTGGTCGACATGGGACGTTGATCGCGATCCGGTGACCGGCCGCGAGACCGCCCCGGGCACCGGGGGCGACGACTCGGGCGGGCTCGCGAAGGCGGTCGAGATGTGCAACAACAACGGGCATTGCCGCAAGTTCGACGCTGGCACGATGTGCCCGAGCTATCGCGTCACGCGCGATGAGCAGCACACCACGCGTGGGCGGGCCAATACGTTGCGACTCGCCCTCAGCGGCCAGCTCGGCGACGAAGATCTCTCCGGCGAGGCGGTGCACGCGGCGCTCGAGCTGTGCGTCTCGTGCAAGGGCTGCAAGCGCGAATGTCCGACGGGGGTGGATATGGCGCGGCTCAAGATCGAAGCGCTCGCGGCGTATCGGGCTCGCCACCGCCTGTCCCTCGGCGAGTGGGTCGTCGCCTTCTTGCCGCGCTACGCGCCGTACGTCGCCAGCATGCGCACGTTCGCGAATCTGGGCGAACGTGTTCCCGGTGCGGGAGCGCTGTTGCAATGGTTCCTCGGCTTCTCGCCACGGCGGAGGCTCCCGCGCTGGCAGGGCGACTATTTGCGAGGCGTCGCGAGTCGGACACCGGCGGACGGCGCTACGCGCGAGGTCGTCCTGTTCATCGACACGTTCACCAACTACTTCGCTGTCGAGAGCGCCCGCGCCGCGCGCCGCGTGCTCGAAGCCGCGGGCTACCGCGTGCATCTGAACGCCGTTGCCCGGGGGCGACCGCTGTGCTGTGGGCGGACGTTTCTCTCCGCGGGGCTGCTCGATGCCGCGAAGGCGGAAGCGCGGCGCACATTGGATGCGCTGCTGCCGTACGCACGCCGCGGCGTAGCGATCGTCGGCCTCGAGCCGTCGTGTCTGCTTTCCATGCGCGATGAGTTTCTGACCTATCGCTTCGGCGAGGATGCGGCGCTGCTCGCGCGCCACGCGCTGCTGTTCGAAGAGTTCCTGCTGCGCGAGCGCGAGGCCGGCCGGCTGGAG
>VBCS01000437.1:2724-5145 GCA_005888955.1 Betaproteobacteria bacterium | reverse complement strand
GGCCGGACCCGGCCGGCATCGCGACCATTAGAATGCCGGGGCGTGCAAAAAGTAACGAAGAAATCACTAATCTTTCGCGAAAGATGGACGAAACTGCATAATCAGCGGGTTCCTGAGGCGTGGTGATGCGCATGAGCACAGCGACGGAGGTTCGGGTTGTGCCGCTCCCAGGCCGGCTGCAGGTTGGCGAGTGGATCCTGGAGCCCGACCTGAATCAGTTGTCCTCGGCGGGGAAGACGGCGAAGGTCGAGCCCAAGTCCATGGCGGTCCTGCTTTGCCTGGCGAGGCGCGCCGGGGAGGTGGTCAGCCGGGAGACACTGCTTGCGGAGGCGTGGCCGGGCGTCGTCGTGAGCGATGATTCCCTCACGCAAGTGATCATCAAGCTGCGCAAAGCGCTTGAAGACGACCCGGATCGGCCGGTGTATATCCAGACCGTCACGAAGCGAGGCTATCGCCTGGTCGCATCCGTATCACCCACAGTGGACAAGCGCCCCCTTGCCGTTCCACGCCGGTCCGCCCTCGCTTACTGGATTGCAGGGGGCTGCGGGCTGGCCTTGCTGCTCGCGTCGGGCGTCTGGTGGAGCGCAAATCGGCATGCGACGCGGCCGCTGCTGGGTGCCGGTCCGGTTGCCGATCTGGCGCAACCACCGACGGTTGCGATCCTGCCCTTCGAGACGCTGGGCAAGGACGGACAGGAACTGGCGCTCGCGCGGGGCATTACCGCGGATCTCCTTACCGATCTCGCGAAGTCGCCGGGTCTCGCCATCATCGGCTTTTCGCCGCTGGAGGGCCGGTCCGGCAGCGACATCTCGAGCCGCCCTGAGGCGAGGTACCTCGTCTCCGGGATGGTCCAGCGCATCGACGACCGTTTGCACGTGCACATTTACCTGACGGAGCAGAACACCGGCAGACAGCTTTGGTCCGAGCGCTTCGATCGTTCCGTCGGCGAGTTCTTCGCGATACAGGACGAGCTCGGTCCGAAGATCGTCCACATGCTGCCGGCGAAGGTCAGCGAAGCCGAATTGCGGCGGATGGCACAGCGCCATACGCGCAACCTGCAGGCTTACGAATATTTCCAGCATGGGCAGGCCGCGCTCCTCACGCGCCAGAGCTCGGAGAATGCAACCGCGCGGGAAATGTTCCGCCGCGCTATCGAGCTCGATACGACATTCGCCCGCGCCTATTCGGGACTGGCGCTTACGTATGCGGCGGACTACCGCAATCGCTGGACGGCGGACAGCGCCGGCGCGCTCAACCGAGCCTTCGAGCTCGCCCGCACGGCAAACGAGATCAACCCGGACGTTCCCGAGACGTACTGGGCGCTTGCCTACGTGCACGTGCAGCGCCGGCAGCACGAGCAGGCGCTCGAGTACCTCGAGAAAGCCACGTCGATGTACCCCTCCTTCGCCGACGGCTACGCGCTGATGGCTAGCGTCAAGACCTATGCCGGGCAGCCGGCGGCCGCCATACCGCTTATGCGCACGGCGATGCGGCTCAACCCGAGGTCCGGTTACCTGTATTTCCTGGTGCTGGGGCGCGCCTACTTCTTTGTTGGCGATCTGGAGCAAGCCCACGTCAACCTCGAGGAAGCATTGAAACGCAACCCCGAATACACGGAGACACATGTGTACCTGGCGGCCCTCAAGGTTCTACAGGGCGACAACTCGTCCGCCGCCTGGGAGGCGGACCAGATTCGCGCTCTCGAGCCCGCGTTCGCCGCGAAGCGCTGGCTGGAGAGCTATCCCATGACGGATAGCGGGCAGAAGGCGCAAATACTGCGGGCACTGGGTCAGCTCGGCCTGTGAATTTGCGACCGACGGCCGTAGGTTGCCAGCTCGTCTTGAAGCATCGGTCGCACTGCGCGTTGCTCCTTGACCAAAAGGCCGGCGATCAAACCAAACGCACCTTCGACTCCGAGCTCGTTGGCTGGAATGCGGCGTAGGTCAGGCTTGTCGTTGCGTGTCTGATCCATGCTCGACACGAGCATTGCTATCAAATCGACTCCTTGATGTTCATGATGACAAGCGCGCACAGGAGGACAGCTCGGTCATCAGCCACCCCGCGCCGACGTCTTGCATCCAGGAGCCGACGTTGGAGACGACGTCGCGAGCCAGAGGTTGCGGAAGAGCGGGCTGTGTAGGAGGCTCCACGCGGAAGGCGCGGGAGGCGGCCGAGCGGGCGCCGTCTAGCCGCTTATTCGATCTCCAGCGCCACCTCGTCTACGTAGCACCAGCTCCAGTACTCTCCGTGCTCGAGCGAGGTCACGATCGGGTGATGGCTGGAGCGGGAATGCTTGGTGGCGTGCTTGTTCTTGGAATCATCGCAGCAGCCGACGTGGCCGCAGGTGCGGCACAGCCGAAGATGCACCCAGGTGTCGCCCATGGCAAGGCATTCCTCGCAGCCGGCGGTGTTCGGCGTGCT
>VBCS01000437.1:0-2650 GCA_005888955.1 Betaproteobacteria bacterium | reverse complement strand
GACGGCACGACCGCGGCGCCTTCGCCGATCGCGCCTCCGACGCGCTTGACGGAGCCGGATCGCACGTCGCCGACGGCGTACACGCCGGGGATGTTGGACGCGAGCGACATCGGCACGCCGCCCGCCGTGGTGCAATCGTGGCCGGTGAGCACGAAGCCGTTCGCGTCGAACGCGACGCCGCACCCCTGGAGCCACTCGGTTTCGGGATCGGCGCCGACGAACAGGAACACGTTACGGATGGGCTTTGTCGTTTCGACGTTCGTTCTTTTGTTTCGCCATGAGACCGACGAGAGTCCGCTGTCCGGGACGCCTTCGATGCCGGAGAGCTCCGTATCGGTCTGCAGCTCGATGTTCGGTATCGCGTGAATGCGATCGATGAGATAGCGCGACATGCTCGCCGCCAGCCCGGGTCCGCGCACGAGCATGTGGATCTTCGACGCATACTCGGAGAGAAACACCGCGGCCTGTCCGGCGGAATTGCCGCCGCCGACCAGCACAACCTCGGTCTGCGCGCACATCTTCGCTTCCAGAGCGGAGGCCCAGTACCACACGCCGCGCCCTTCGAATTCGATGAGGCGCTGGCACTCGGGACGTCGATACCGCGCACCGCTGGCAATCACCACTGTGCGGGTGCGCAGCCGGCGTCCGTCGGTGAGCGTCAGCGCGAGCTCGCTATCGCGTCCCGCGCGAGCGCAATCGAGGGCCGCCGCCTGCGCGGGAATCAGGATCTCGGCGCCGAACTTCTGCGCCTGCACGAAGGCGCGGCCCGCGAGCGCCTGACCGGAGATTCCCGTCGGGAAGCCGAGGTAGTTCTCGATGCGTGCGCTCGCCGCCGCCTGTCCGCCGTATGCGCGGCAGTCGAGCACGACGACGTGAAGGCCTTCCGAGGCCGCGTACACCGCGGTGGAAAGCCCGGCGGGCCCCGCGCCGACGACCACCACATCGATGAGCTCGTCGTGCAGGCTGACGTCCAGCATGCCAAGACAGCGGCCGAGCGCCTGTTCCGAGGGATCCACGAGCACCGAGCCGTTGGGACACACGACGACGACCCGGCCCGCTGCCGCACCGTATTGCTGGGCCATCACGTCCGCCGCCTCGTCGCTTCCGGGATGCACGACGTGGTGGGGGTAGCCGTTGCGCTTGAGGAACGACTGCAGGCGCAGCACGTCCGGCGACTGCGCGTCGCCGATGATCACGGGTCCACTCATGCCGGATTCGATGAGCGCGACGCGGCGCAGGATCAGCGCGCGCACGATGCGCTCGCCCAGATCGGCTTCGGCGATGATCAGCGCGCGCAACTGATCCGGCGGAATCAAAAGCGCCTCGACCTCATCGTCCGCCTGAGCGTCCACCATCGCCTGCCGCCCGGAAAGCTGCGAAACCTCGGCGAGAAACTGGCCGCGACTTCGGCTGGCGAAAGGCACGACATGGCCAAGCCCGTCGCGCAGGCTCGTGCGCACGGCGCCCTTCAGCACGACGAACATCCCCGGGCTCGGCTCGCCGGCGGTCAACAGACGCTCGCCTGGTGCGTAGCGACGCACCGAGCCGAAGCGGCTGATGCGCGCGATTTCGGCTTCCGTGAGCTGCGGGAACAGCTGCTCGCGGCGGCCGGCGAGCGAGGCCGGAAGCTTAGCCAAGTCCTCGCCCGCCGAGAGATCGGCGGCGGTCGGATCGGGCATGGCCGCTATTATGCCTCCCTGATGAACGCGAGCAGCTCCTCGTTCACCTTGTCCTTGAGGGTCGTACACATGCCGTGCGGCGCGCCCTTGTACACGACGAGCTTTGCATTCTTCACGATCTTCGCCGAGAGCAGCGCCGAATCCTCGATCGGCACGATCTGATCGTCGTCGCCGTGCAGGATCAGCGTCGGCACGTCGATCTTCTTCAGGTCTTCGGTGAGGTCCGTTTCGGAGAACGCCTTGATGCAGAAGTACGAAGCGGGGAATCCGGCGCGCATGCCCTGCAGCCAGAACGATTCGCGTACGCCCTCGGAGATCTTCGCGCCCGGCCGGTTGTAGCCATAGAACGGCAGGGTCAGATCCTTGAAGAATTGCGAGCGATCGGACTGGACGCCGGCTCGCAGTTGATCGAACACCTCGATCGGCAAGCCGCCGGGATTGGTGGCGGTCTTCAGCATGAGCGGCGGGATCGCACCGATGAGCACGGCTTTGGCGACGCGCTTGGAGCCGTGGCGGCCGATGTAGCGGGCGACTTCGCCGCCGCCGGTGGAATGGCCGACATGGACGGCGCTCTCGAGGCGAAGCGCGTTCACCAGCTCGGCGAGGTCGTCGGCGTAAGTGTCAAGGTCGTTGCCGTCCCAGGGCTGGCTCGAGCGCCCGTGTCCGCGGCGGTCATGAGCGATGCAACGATAACCTCGCTGCGCCAGGAAGAACATCTGGTCCTCGAAGGCATCCGCGGAGAGGGGCCATCCATGGCTGAACACGACCGGCTGGCCCTTGCCCCAGTCGTTGTAGTAGATCTGCGTACCGTCTTTCGTCGTGATGTAGCTCATGGAGGCTTGCTTTATGGTGAATTCGCTGAAGGGGACGGGTGCCCATGAAACCTGGCGTCGGCCGAGCGGTCACGTTGCGCGCGGTGCGCGTCCTGCGCGTGTCGAGTAGCGCGCGATTTGTGTCAAACGACGAAATCG
>VBCS01000009.1 GCA_005888955.1 Betaproteobacteria bacterium | reverse complement strand
CCCGAATGCGCAAACCGCATCGTCGCGATCGAAAACGGCGTGGACAGCGACTACTTTTCGCCTGCGCACGGTCTCGAGTCGCCTTTTTCCGCCAGCGAGCACCCGATCGTGTTTACCGGCACCATGGACTACTGGCCCAACGTGGATGCCGTCGTCTGGTTCGCGCGAGAGGTCCTGCCGCGCATCCGGCAGCATGATGCCAGCGCCCGATTCCATGTGGTCGGCATGAATCCCCACCGCACCGTGCGAGCGCTCGAGGGCGATGCCGCGGTCAACGTCACCGGCCGGGTGGACGACGTGCGTCCCTACCTCCGCCATGCGCGCGCCGTGGTCGCGCCGCTCCGAGTGGCTCGGGGCATCCAGAACAAGGTGCTCGAAGCGATGGCGATGGGCCAACCCGTGGTCGTGACGTCTGCCGCCGCAGCGGCGCTGAGTGCGCGGATTGGCGTCGAGCTGGAGTTCGCCGACGACGCGGCGGCCTTTGCGGCAAAGGTGCTCGCCGTCATGGAGCCGGCGGCAGCCGCGATAATGGGCCGGCGCGCCCGCGCTCGGGTCCTTGCGGATTACACGTGGACGTCGCGATTTGCGCGGCTCGATGAACTGATCGCGCAGAGCGAAACAACGCGTTCCGCGCCAACCCCCGCTTACGCGTCGCCGCGCCCGGCGACGGCCGCAGTGAGCACGCGATGAACGCTGAAACCGAAACCGTGCTGGCGGCGTCGGCGGCGCCCCGTCCGAGCGCCGCCGTCGATCCTGGCTGGCGGCTCGGCCTGCCTCTGATCGTCGGCGCGATCGTCGTCATTCTTGCCATTCACTGGCCGACCGTCGAATCGATCGTCGCAATCTGGAACCGCTCGGAAACCTTTGCTCACGGCTTCCTGATCGTTCCCATCGTGCTGGTGCTGATCTGGCAGCGCCGCCGTACGCTGGCGATGCTCAAGCCCTCGCCCGACGCTCTGGGGCTTGTGCTGCTCGCATGCGCCGGAGCGATCTGGCTCGTAGCCTACGCCGGCGAGGTTCAGGTCGTGAAACAGCTCGCGCTGGTCGCGACGATCTGGGCCACGGTGATCGCAATCCTGGGACGCGAGGTGGCGCGCGCAATCATGTTTCCCCTGGGCTTTCTGGTGCTGGGCGTGCCGATGGGCGAGGCGCTGATCCCGCCGCTGATGGATTGGACCGCGGATTTCACCGTGACCGCGTTGCAGCTCTCCGGAATTCCCGTTTTCCGCGAAGGCATGTTTTTCTCCATCCCTTCGGGAAACTGGTCGATCGTCGAAGGCTGCAGCGGGGTGCGCTACCTGATCGCGTCGTTCACCGTTGGCGTGCTCTTCGCCTATCTTTCCTACCGGCGGCCGTGGAAGCGCCTGCTGTGTCATGATCGCGCACCTGAGGGACAGCCGGCTCGCGCACGGGATCGACCATTTCATCTACGGATGGGTCTTCTTAGGGTTGGTGATGCTGCTGCTCTTCTGGATCGGCTCGTTCTGGCGCGATCCGGACACGGAACCGCAGAGTGCGGCGGGCCGCGCGCCCGCACCGACGCACGCGCCGCCGCGCGCGGGCCTTGCGGGATACGCCGTGGCCGCGATCGCTATCGTTGGCGCCTGGCCCGCGTATGCCGCGTATCTCGACCGCAACGATGCGGACAACCGAGCAAGTCTGACTCTGGCCGCGCCCACGCCGGCCGGCGGCTGGGTCGCCGATGCCGCACCGTTGACCGACTGGCGGCCGCGTTACGATCCTGCTTCGGCGACGGTCTTTCAGGTCTACCGCAAGGGAGACCGCGTGGTTGCGCTGCATCTGGGCTATTACCATCATCAGCGGCGTGGGGCGCAGCTCATCAGCTCGACGAACATCATGGTGGTTCAAAAGCACCCGGTCTGGGGCAATCTCACCGAGTCCCGCGTGAAAGATGCGATAGGCCCGTGAACACTCGAAGTGCGGGAAACCCGGTTGCGCTCGCCGCAGCAGCGCCTCCTGGTATGGGACTGGTTCCGCATCGGCGGACACGATGTCGTCAATCCGTACGTCGCCAAGTGGATGCTGGCGTGGCAGAAGCTCTCCAGTCGCGGCGACGACGGAACGGCAATCATTCTCGCCACGCCGTACGACGACCCCAACCAGCCTCCCGTGGCGACGCTGCGCGAGTTCGCGCGCGACATGATCCCCTCGATCAATGCCGCGCTGGCCCGCGTGGACGCGGAGATCATGGCGAGCAGGCAGTGACGTGCGCAACGACCAAAGCATGAAAACCTCGCCACCGCTGCTCGCGCACGTGGTCTTCCGCTTCGGAGTCGGCGGGCTCGAGAACGGGATCGTCAACCTGATCAATCACCTGCCGCGCGAGCGCTGGCGGCATGCCATCGTATCGCTGACCGAAGTTTCGCCTGAGTTCGCGGAACGGATCACGCGTTCCGACGTGCACTATATCGCCCTGGGCAAGCGGCCCGGTCATCTGGTGCGCGATTATCCGCAGCTCCTCCGCGTGTTCAAGGCGCTGCGCCCCGTGATCGTGCATACACGTAACCTGGCGGCGCTGGAAGCGGTCGTGCCCGCGTGGGCGGCGGGCGTGCCGGTACGAATCCATGGCGAGCACGGCTGGGACATTCACGATCCCGAGGGACGCCGCCATCGGTACCGGCTGTTGCGCCGGCTCTATCGGCCGTTCGTCAACCACTACATCGCCCTGTCGCAGCACCTGTCGGAGTATCTGGAACACCAGGTGGGCGTGAGCGCAACGTCGATCGCGCAGATCTACAACGGCGTCGACACGGCTCGGTTTTATCCCGCCACCGGCGCACGTGCTTCGATTACCGGCTGTCCGTTCCAGGCTCCCGACCAGTGGTTGATTGGCAGCGTCGGGCGGCTCGAGGGCATCAAGGACCCGCTGAACCTCGTTCGTGCGTTCGTCCTCGCGCTCAAGATGCAACCTGCCGCCGCGAACCATCTGCGACTGGTCGTAGTGGGTGACGGCGCGCTGCGGCTGGAAGCGGACGCGGTATTGGCCGAGGCCGGCCTTCGGGAGCTCGCCTGGTTCGCAGGCGAGCGTGCGGACGTGCCGCAATTCCTGCGTGGCCTGGACTGCTTCGTGCTCCCCTCGCTTGCCGAAGGCGTATCGAACACGATTCTCGAGGCGATGGCGACACGGCTTCCCGTCATCGCGACGCACGTCGGCGGCAATGCCGAGTTGATCGAACCTGGGATGACGGGGACACTGGTGCCTTCAGCGCGCGCCGATGCGCTCGCCAGGGCCATGCTCGCCTACTTCGGCGATCGTGCGACGGCCCGCCGCCATGCGAAGGCGGCACATCACGTCGCGTTGACGCGGTTCAGTCTGGCGACGATGGTGGCGGCGTACGCGCGCGTCTACGAGCGCTCGCTCGCCGCTGCGGGTATTGCTCTGCCGCCGTCGGTAGAAGGGCTCGACGCGCCGCTACGCTCACCCAAAACGACACCGCTGCAAAGCGTCTCCCACTCCTAAGCGAGCCCTCCATGTGTGGCATCGTCGGCATCTTCGATGTTTCCGGCAAGCGGACGATCCCGCGCGATCTCGTATCACGCATGAACGAAAGCCAACTCCATCGCGGGCCGGACGAACATGGCTTGCATTTCGAGCCCGGGCTCGGCCTGGGCCATCGCCGACTCTCGATCATCGATCTCTCGACGGGACAGCAACCGCTCTACAACGAGGACCGCAGCGTGGTCATCGTGTACAACGGCGAGATCTACAACTATCGGGAACTGATTCCCGAACTGACGCGCCTCGGCCATGTTTTCCGGACGAAGAGCGACACCGAGGTGATCGTTCATGGATGGGAGCAATGGGGCGAGGATTGCGTCCAGCGCTTCCGCGGCATGTTCGCCTTCGCCCTCTGGGACCGCAACCGCGAAACGCTGTTCCTCGCCCGCGACCGGCTCGGCGTAAAGCCTCTTTACTATGCCTTGCTTGGCGATGGCACGCTCGCTTTCGGCTCGGAGCTGAAATCGCTGCTGGCGCATCCTGGATTCAAGCGGGAAATCGAACCTCGGGCGGTCGAGGATTACCTCGCCTACGGCTACGTGCCCGAGCCGTATACCATCTTCAGCCAGGCGCTCAAGCTCCCGCCAGCCTGCACGCTCTCCGTGCGCCGCGGAGGCGGCCTCCCCCAGCCACGCGAATACTGGGATCTGCCGTTCACGCCGGGCGCGCCGCTTGCGCCACTCGCCGCACAGGAAGAGCTGATCGAGCGTCTGCGCGATGCCATCAGCGTCCGGATGATTGCCGAGGTGCCGTTGGGCGCGTTCCTGTCGTGTGGCGTCGACTCCAGCGCGGTTGTCGCAATGATGGCAGGCTGTTCCGCCGATCCCGTCAACACCTGCTCGATCTCTTTCGGCGATCCGGCGTTCAACGAGGCGGCCTACGCGCAGAAGGTTGCCGACCGCTATCGCACACACCACCGCGTCGAGCGTGTCGACACCGATGACTTCGGCTTGCTGGACAGACTGGCCGACGTCTACGACGAGCCCTTCGCGGACAGCTCGGCGATACCGACGTTCCGGCTGTGCGAGCTGGCGCGCAAGAGCGTGACCGTGGCCTTGTCGGGCGACGGCGGCGACGAGAATTTCGCCGGCTACCGGCGCTATCGCTGGCATGTATACGAAGAGCGGATGCGTGCGGTCCTGCCGCTGTCGCTGCGGGCACCGGTCTTCGGGCTGCTCGGCAACCTGTATCCGAAAGCGGACTGGGCGCCGAAGGTATTGCGCGCCAAGTCCACGCTGGAAGCGCTGGCCCGCAACTCGGTGGAGGGATACTTCCACAGCGTTTCCGTCATGGGCGACGCCATGCGGCACCGGCTCTCGAGCGACTCGTTCCGGCGCGACCTGCAGGGATACCGCGCCATCGAGGTGCTGCGCCGACATGCCGGCAAAGCACCGCGGGGGGAGCCGCTTTCGCTCGTCCAGTATCTCGATATGAAGACCTACCTGGTCGGAGATATCCTCACCAAGGTCGACCGCGCCAGCATGGCGCATTCTCTGGAAGTCAGGGAGCCGTTGCTCGATCATCCCCTCATGGAGTGGCTCTCGGGCCTGCCACCCGGCCTCAAGCTGCGCGGGCGCGAAGGCAAATACCTCTTCAAAAAGGCGCTCGAACCTTATCTGCCGCAGGAGATCCTGTACCGGCCGAAGATGGGCTTTTCCGTGCCGCTCGCGAGTTGGTTTCGCGGACCGCTGCGCCAGCGGGTGAGGGAGGCGGTGCTCGGCCCGGTATTGATGGACTCCGGGTATTTCAATCCCAGGTTTCTGCGCGAGATGGTCGACGAGCATCAGTCGGGCGCGCGCGACTACGGCGTCTCGCTCTGGTCGCTGCTCATGCTCGAGGCCTTCCTGCGCAAGGCAATGGGAGCGCGTTCGACAGAGAGTTTCAAGGTAGCTTGAGTTGCGTATCCTTCATATCCTCGATCATTCGCTGCCGCTGCACAGCGGCTATACGTTCCGTACCCTGTCGATATTGCAAGAGCAGAAGCGGTTCGGGTGGGAAACGACTCATCTCACCGGTCCGAGGCAGAATAGCGCCGAGCGCCTGGAAGAGACCGTAGACGGCTGGCATTTCTTCCGCACACCGTTCGCCGGCAAGGGGCTGGCGCGATTGCCGGCGGTGGCGGAGATCGTGATGATGGGCGCGCTTACGCGCCGGCTGGACGCAGTCGCGCGACAGGTCAGGCCGCAGCTTTTGCACGCGCACTCGCCGGTATTGAACGCGATTCCCGCGCTGCGCGTGGGACGCCGGCTGGGAATCCCGGTCCTCTACGAGGTGCGCGCCTTCTGGGAGGACGCCGCGGTCGATCACGGTCGCACGCGCGAGGGCGCGCCGCGTTATCGACTCACACGCGCCCTCGAAACCTACGCGCTCAAGCGGGCGGATGCCGTAACGACCATATGTGAGGGCCTGCGCTCGGATATCGTCGCACGAGGCATCGATCCGGGGAAGGTCACGGTCGTCCCCAACGCCGTCGACGTCGAAAAATTCATGCTCGGCCGCGAGCCGGACGAATCTCTGCGTCGCAAGCTCGATCTCGATGGTGCGATCGTGCTCGGCTTCATCGGTTCGTTCTACGCGTACGAAGGACTCGCGCTGCTGCTCGAAGCCCTGCCGAGGATCCTGGCGGTCGAGCCGCGCGTGCGCGTGCTCTTCGTTGGCGGCGGCGATCAGGAGACCAATCTCAAGCGGATTGCCGCGAGGCTCTCGCTCGGAGACCAGGTTCGCTTCGCGGGCCGCGTTCCCCATGCCGAAGTGGACCGTTACTATGACCTGATCGACATGCTCGTCTATCCGCGCCTGCCCATGCGGCTGACCGAGCTCGTGACGCCGCTGAAGCCGCTCGAAGCGATGGCGCAAGGCAGATTGCTCGCGGCGTCTGATCCGCGACCAGGAAACCGGCGTCCTGTTCCGGGCAGGCGATGTCGACGCGCTGGCGGCCAAGGTCCTGGAGCTATTGGCCGACAGGCGCCATTGGGGGAAGATCCGAGCCGGAGCTCGCCTGTTCGTCGAAACCGAGCGCAACTGGACGTCGAGCGTGGGGCGCTATCGCCAGCCGTACTATCGGCTTACCGGCGAGATGGATGCCGCGTATGTCCGAGCTTGAACCTCGCGTCGTCGTCCTGAGCACGCTGTTTCCCCACACGGGACAACCGACGACCGGATTGTTCATCCGCGAACGGATGTTCCGCGTCGCACGGTCGCTTCCGTTGACGGTCGTGGCCCCCACGCCCTGGTTTCCGTACCAGGCCCTGCTGCGCAGGTGGAAACCCCATTTCCGGCCCGCGGCGCCCGCAGTGGAAATGCAGGAAGGCATCGAGGTGCGACGTCCGCGGTTTCTCTCGGTGCCCGGGGCCTTCAAATGGCTCGATGGCTGGTCCATGGCGGTGGCGTGCCTGCCGACACTGCTGCGGCTCAAGCGTGATTTCGGCTGCAATGTCATCGACGCCCATTTCGCCTATCCCGAAGGGTACGCTGCGACGTTGCTGGGACGGTGGTTGCGCATTCCGGTGAGCATCACGATGCGCGGCACCGAAGTGCCGCTCGCGCGCGATCCGAGCCGGCGGCGCCGGATCATCAAAGCCCTGCAGCACGCGACGCGAATCTTTGCGGTGTCGGACTCGCTCAAGCGCCATGCCGTGAGCCTCGGGGTGGCCGCCGACAAGATCGTGGTCGTGGGCAACGGCGTCGATACCATCAAGTTTCATCGCCTGGACCGGCGCGCGGCGCGCGAGAGGCTGGGGTTGCCGTTGGACGCTCCGGTGCTGGTGTCGGTCGGCGCGCTGGTCGAGCGCAAGGGTTTTCACCGCGTGCTCGAATGTCTGCCGGCATTGCGCCGCCGCTTCCCCGGGCTGCGCTATCTGGTCGTGGGTGGCGCGGGACCCGAAGGCGATTGGAGCGCACAACTTTCCCGGTCCGTGGTCGAGCTGGGATTGCAGGACTGCGCAGTTTTTCTGGGCACGCTGCCACCGGAAGAGCTCAACGTGCCGCTATCCGCGGCCGATGTCTTTGTGTTGGCGACGCGCAACGAGGGCTGGGCTAACGTATTTCTCGAAGCGATGGCCTGCGGGCTCCCCGTGGTTACGACCGACGTCGGCGGCAATGCCGAAATCGTTACCAACCCGAACCTCGGGATTCTCGTGCCATTCGGAGACACGGATCGGCTGCCGCAGGCGATTGGGATCGCGACGCCATCATGACCTACGCCGAAAGCAACAGCTGGGAGAGCCGAGTCAGAACGCTCGCCGAAGAATTCGCTGCGATCACGGTCCACCAGGCGGGAGCGGACGTCCGCTCGCATGCTTCGCCGATCAAACCTTTGTTGCGGAGCTAGCCCGTGCCTCATCCCTGGCTCTCTCGCAGGATCGTCTATCCGCTCCATGAGCGCCTGCTGAAGCGGCCGACGTTCGCGTACCTGGAGAGCCTGGAGGAAAGCCAATGGTTGTCGCGTGCGGATCTCGAGCGACTGCAGGCGCGGAAGCTCACCCGGTTGCTGCAGACCGCGGCGAAGCACAGCCCCTGGCACGCCGAACGCATCCAAGCGGCCGGCCTCGACGTCGGAGCGAATTGCGCGCCGGTGACTCTGGAGCAACTGCGACGGCTTCCAGTCATGACCAAGCAGGACGCGCGGGTCAATGTCGATCGGATGCGCTGGGTCAATGTGCCGGGCGGCGCATCGAAGTACAACACGGGCGGATCCAGCGGCGAGCCGCTCGTCTTCTATTTCGGACGTTCGCGGCAGGCCTCCGAGACGTTGGCGATCGCGAGGCTTATTTGTGGGGCGCGCCGGCAGAGCTGAACAAAACCGATCGCATCAAGACCATCCGCGACGGACTGCTCAACCAGCTCGTGTTGAACGCCTTCGCGATGTCCGCGGCCGCCATGGACGCCTACCTCGATGCGTTACAGGTGTTTCGGCCGAAGTGCATCTACGGTTATGCGAGCAGCGT
>VBCS01000436.1 GCA_005888955.1 Betaproteobacteria bacterium | reverse complement strand
CTGCTCGCGGACTGGCTCGCGGGCGTACGCTGCCGCGCCGACGTCGAGAGCGCGATGCGCGAGCGGAGCGCGCTTGCCGCGGGCGAGGCATTCGTCACGCCGCAGGGACACGTGATCGCCGCGCAAGGCATCAGCTTCTTCGCCCCCGACAGCGAGCTGCATGGGGTGCTGGCGCGGCAGCGCGAGCTCGCCGCGCTCGAAGCCGCGATCGCGGTCGCGCGAAAGGAAACCAGCGCCGCCGCCGCCGCCCGCGACAGTGTCGAAGCGGAGTTGAACGCACAGCAGCAGGCCTACCACGGCGAGAGCCTGGCGATGTCGTCGCAACAGCGGCGCTGCCACGACCTCGAGCTCGAGCTCTCGCAGCTCAAGCAGGCGGCGGACACGGCAGACAAGCGTCGCGCGGCGATCGCCGAGGAGCTTTCCGCGCTGTCCGCCGAAGAGGCTGTCGAACGCGAAGCGCGTGCGGCGATCGATGCCGATCTCGCCGTCGACCGCCGACGGCTTGCCGATGCCATGCGCGCGCGCAACGCCGGAGAAACGAGTCGCAACGAAGCAGAGCTTGCGCTGGCGGCGGCGCGCGACCGCGTGCACGCGGCGGAACGCGCGACGCAGGAGGCCGGTTTTGCCGAGCGTTCCTGCCGTGAGCGTCTCGCCGAGTTCGCCCGCCGGCGCGAGGACCTGCAGGCGCAGGTCGCGCAACAGCAGGCACTCGTCGGGCAGCTGTCGACGGAACGCGCGCAGATCGACTGGACACCGGTCGAGGCGTCGCTCCAGGAGCAGCTTGCCGCACGCGCCGCGGCGGAGCAGGCGCTCTCTGCGGCGCGCGATCGGCAGGAAGCCCTCGCCGCGGAACTGCGCACGGGCGAGGAAGCGCGTCTTTCCATCGAGCACCAGCTCGAGCCGGCGCGCGCGAAGATCGAGGACATGCGTCTGAAGCAGCAGGCGGCCGTGCTCTCCGAGCAGCAGTTCATCGACCAGCTCGCGGAGGCGCACGCCGACCTCACCGCGCTGCCGGAGCTGCTGAAGGCATGGGGCCGGGCGAGCTCGCTGCCCGGCGAGATCGAGCGGCTGACGCAGGCGATCGCCGATCTGGGCGCGGTCAACCTCGCCGCGCTCGACGAGCTCAGGCAAGCCGCCGAACGCAAGCAATATCTCGACGCCCAGGCGCAGGACCTGACCGAAGCGATGGCAACGCTCGAGGCCGCCATCCGCCAGATCGACCGTGAGTCGCGCGAACTGCTGCAACAGACCTTCGACAACGTCAACGCCAATTTCGGCAAGCTGTTTCCGACGCTCTTCGGTGGCGGCCAGGCCCGGCTCATCCTGACGGGTGAGGAGATCCTCGATGCCGGAGTGCAGGTCATCGCGCAGCCGCCGGGCAAGCGCAACACGACGATCCATCTGCTGTCGGGCGGCGAAAAGGCGATGACCGCGATCGCGCTCGTCTTCGCCTTGTTCGAGCTCAACCCGGCGCCGTTCTGCATGCTCGACGAGGTCGACGCTCCGCTCGACGATCCGAATACCGACCGCTTCTGTGCCATGGTGCGCACGATGGCGGACGTCACCCAGTTCGTGTTCATCAGCCACAACAAGATCACGATGGAGATGGCGGCTCAGCTCATCGGCATCACCATGCCCGATCCGGGCGTGTCGCGCGTCGTCGCCGTCGATATCGCGGAGGCGCTGGAGCTCGCCGAAACGCTGCCGCGGCAAGTCGCCACGGCGTCGCGATGAATTCGCTTTTTATCGGGCTGGTCGTTGCCGGCGTCGTGCTCGTCATCGGCGTCATCGCCTACAACTGGCTGCAGGAACGGCGCGCGCGACGGCGGCTCGGCGCGGCATTCGGCGTACCGGGCGGTCGCGGTCACGAGCGCGCGGAACCCGGCCTGCGCGGTGGCGACTCCGACTCGGTGCCGCCATCAAGCGTCGCGATCGAGCAGGCCGCCGAAGAGCCCTCCGCGACGCCGGTCGACGGGGAAGCGCCGGATGTGCCGCTACCACGTCCTCTCGCGCCAGCGCATGCCGCGCGCGATGCCCTCGCGCCCGATCCCGACATCGAGTCCGTCGTGGTTCTTCATCCCACTCTGCCGACCTCGAGCGCTGCGCTGGCACAGGCATCGGCGCTGCGCCAGGCCAAGCCCCTGCGCTGGCTCGGTCGCCGCGGCGCCGATCTGCCCTGGCAGGGGATCGACGCTGCCGCCGGACCCTGGGAGGAGATCGCCGCCTGCCTGTTGCTCGCCGATCGCTCGGGCGCGGCGAGCCGGGGCGACGTCGAAGCTTTTCTGCAGGCGATTGCGAAGCTTGCCGCAGCCGTATCCGCCGACTACGTGCCGCCCGAGGCCGGTGACGAGGCCGCGCGCGCAGAAGAACTCGATCGTTTCTGCGCCGACTTGGACGTCCAGATCGGACTCACGATCCTCAAGACCGAGCTCGGCCAGATCGCCGGAACGCGGCTGCGCGGCGTGGCGGAGGCAGCCGGATTCCGTCTGAGTCCCGCCGGTCAGTTCGAATACCTCCAGGAAGAGACCGGCACCGTGCTGTGCAGCCTCCAGAATTACAAGCAGGAGCCGTTTACGATCGAGAGCCTGCG
>VBCS01000080.1 GCA_005888955.1 Betaproteobacteria bacterium | reverse complement strand
AGCGATCGCTGCAGATCTACTTCTGGTGACCGGTGAGCCGGGCGCCCGCGACGCGATGACGACCAGCGCCAAAGAACGTCGCAGAGTTGCTCACGCCGACGGATTGGAGTAAGGTCCTCAGTGACGCTAGGGGTCCCCTCGCAATGCTGTGGCGAGGCGGTGAGATCACACCCTTGGTACCTGTGCGGATAATGCCGGCGCAGGGAAGCGTGCTCCGCTCGAAGTTTCCTCGCACCGCTCCCCGCCCGACGCTCCGCAGTTGCTTGAGGAGCGCCATGAACGCCAACGACAAGTTTTTTGCCCGCGACGCGCACGTCGACAACGCGGCGGTGCAGCCGCTGCCGAATTCGAAGAAGATATTCGTCGAGGGCTCGCGGCCCGACGTGCGCGTACCGATGCGCGAGGTCGCGCAATCGGACACGCCCGCGTCATTCGGGGTGGAAAACAATCCTCCCATCGTTGTCTACGATACCTCGGGCCCCTATACCGATCCCGCGGCGACGATCGACATCCGCCAGGGCCTGCCGGCGGTGCGTGCGCACTGGATCGAGGAACGCGGCGACACGGTCGAGCTCTCGCAGCTCTCCTCCGCGTACGGCCGCGAGCGGCTCGCGGACACGGCCTTGGCCGGGATGCGCTTCGATCTGCAGCGCAAGCCGCGTCGTGCGCGTGATGCCGCCAATGTCACGCAGATGCATTACGCGCGCCGCGGCATCGTCACGCCGGAGATGGAGTTCATCGCCATCCGCGAAAACCTCAAGCGCGAGGCAATGCTGAAGACGCTGCCGGAGCTGGTGACGCGCCAGCACGCGGGTCAGAGCTTCGGCGCATCGATTCCGGAGTTCGTCACGCCCGAGTTCGTGCGCAGCGAAGTCGCGCGCGGCCGCGCGATCATTCCCGCCAACATCAACCACCCGGAAACGGAGCCGATGATCATCGGCCGTAATTTCCTGGTCAAGATCAATGCCAACATCGGCAATTCCGCGGTGTCCTCGTCGATCCAGGAAGAAGTCGAGAAAATGACCTGGGCGACGCGCTGGGGCGGGGATACGGTGATGGATCTCTCGACCGGCAAGAACATCCACGAGACGCGCGAGTGGATCATCCGCAACTCGCCCGTGCCCATCGGCACGGTGCCGATCTACCAGGCGCTGGAAAAGGTTGACGGCAAGGCGGAAGAGCTGACCTGGGAGATGTACCGTGATACGTTGATCGAGCAGGCCGAGCAGGGTGTCGATTATTTCACCATCCATGCCGGCGTGCTGCTGCGCTATATCCCGCTCACCGCCAAGCGCATGACGGGCATCGTCAGCCGTGGCGGCTCGATCATGGCGAAGTGGTGTCTCGCGCATCACAAGGAATCGTTCCTGTACACCCGTTTCGAGGATATCTGCGAGATCATGAAGGCGTACGACGTCTCGTTCAGCCTCGGCGACGGCCTGCGTCCGGGCTCGGGTTACGATGCCAACGACGAGGCACAGATGGCCGAGCTCGCCACACTGGGCGAGCTCACGCAAATCGCCTGGAAGCACGACGTGCAGACGATGATCGAAGGCCCCGGCCACGTGCCGATGCATCATGGACGAGCAGCTGCGGCTTTGCGGCGAGGCGCCGTTCTACACGCTGGGCCCGCTTACGACCGACATCGCGCCCGGCTACGATCACATCACCTCCGCCATCGGCGCGGCGATGATCGGCTGGTATGGCACCGCGATGCTCTGCTATGTCACGCCCAAAGAGCATCTCAGATTGCCGAACAAGGTCGACGTCAAGGACGGCATCATGGCGTACAAGATCGCCGCGCACGCGGCCGACCTCGCCAAGGGCCATCCGGGCGCGCAGATCCGCGACAACGCGCTCTCCAAGGCGCGGTTCGAGTTCCGCTGGGAGGACCAGTTCAACCTCGGGCTCGATCCGGACAAGGCGCGCGAGTTCCACGACGAGACGCTGCCGCAGGAGGGCGCCAAGCTGGCGCACTTCTGCTCGATGTGCGGCCCGCACTTCTGCTCGATGAAGATCACGCAGGACGTACGCGAGTACGCGGCCAAGCTCGGCGTCGACGAAGGCGCC
>VBCS01000435.1 GCA_005888955.1 Betaproteobacteria bacterium | reverse complement strand
GCCTTATTACTTCATGGTCGATCTGGCGGAAGTGGCGAAGAAGCGCGGCGACAAGGCGGGCGCGCTCGACTGGTATGCACAGTCGTACGCGGCGGCGCAGGGTCCCGCGACGCGCGTGCAATGGGGAACGCGCTACGTCAACGCGCTGGTCGAGCTCGCCCCGCAGGATGCCGCGCGCATCGAGCACGCGGCGGGAAGCGTCATTGGCGAGCTCGAGCCGGTACCCGACACGTTCTACGACCGCAACCTGCGCTCGCTCGAACGCATGGGCAAGAAGCTCGCCGGGTGGAGCAAGGAGCCCGCGCAGCGTGCGGCGCTCGTGCGCATTCGCGCCCAGATGTCCGGGGTGTGTGCGAAGCTTCCCGCAGACGATCCGGCCCGCGCCAAGTGTGCCGGCGCGCTGCGGCCGCAAGCCGTAAAGGCGTAGCAGCGACTTTATTCGCACGCGGCGCCGCATGATGCGCGTCGGCCGAATGAATTCGGCCCTACGAGAGGCGCGTCGGCCGGATGAATCCGGCCCTACTTCCGCCGCGCGAGATCGATATCGAGATACTTCCAGTACGTCGCAAATACGGGCGGCCTGAAACCGAGCAGCCACGGCTGCACGAAATCGTTCTCGAGGCGGAATATCCCCGGCAGCTCGGGCATGTAGGTTCGGGCGAGCTCGGACATCTTGCGGGCGGCGACGATTCGCTCGGCGTCGGTCGCGCTGCGCAGGAACTGTTCGGCAACGCGGTCGTATTCGCCGAATTCGAACTGACTTACGTTGACGCGCTGCGGCTGCTTGCTATAGAGCTGCAGCAATTCCGGGTAGCCCGACGGCGAGCCGCCCCAGCCGCCGAAGTACATCTGGTACTTGCCTTTTTCCAGCTCTTTGATCGCATCCTGGAACGGCGTGACGTGAAAATCCATGCGCAGCCCGACCGCGTCCATGCTTTTTTTTACGAGCGTCTGGATCTCGCGCGATATCGCGCCCGAGCGCAGCGTCATCGCCAGCGTCAGCGCTCTGCCGTCAGGCGCCTTGCGGTAGCCCTGGGCGTCGAAGTTCTTGTACCCGAACCGGTCGAGCAGCGCGCGCGCCGCCGGCGGGTCGTACAGCGGTTTGACCGGTAGTTCGGGATCGTGGCCCCCCACGCCGGGGGGTACGAGCTGATTCGCCGGCAATGCCTGCCCGGCATACACCACCTTGACGAGGGTTTCGAGGACGGGATCGGCCATGTTGAAGTAGAACGAGAACAGATACGGCTCCGGATAAACGTGCCGCGTAATGCCGCGGGCCGCGTATTCCGGCTTGAGCTTGTTGTCGACGAGCAAACGGGTCGCGACCTCGGCGCGCAAGGCGATGTAATCGAGCCCTCCCTGCTCGAACTGCAGCAGCCGCGTGATGTCTTCGTCGATGATGTTGACCTCGACCACGCCGGCCTGCGGGAAAACCTTCCCCTGCATGCTGCGCATCAGCGCCGCGTGCGCAGGATCATTGCTCTCCGGGAAACGAACCTGGCGATAGCCCGGATTCGCCTCCAGCATGATGCGAGAGCCGCGTTTCCATTCGCGCAAGCGGTACGGCCCCGTTCCCACGGCCCGGGTCCGGATGTCGCCGCCGGCGGCTTCGACGACTTCGCGGGCAGCGGCACCCACGAAACCGATCATATCCTCGATGTTGGGATAATTCAGCTCGGAGAGCCGTATCTGGACGGTATAGCGGTCGAGCGCGCGCAGGCCCTCGATCGGCCGATCGTAGTCGAACTTCGAGTCGGCTCGCGCCGCATCGACGACCGGACGTGCGCCGACGATGAGGTCGGTGATGACCAGCCAGCGCTTGTACGAATAGACATAATCCGCGGCGACGAGCTCGCGCGGTTTGCCTTTGAACGCGGCATCGTCGGTGAAAAAGATGCCCCGCTTCACGCGCATCGTCCAGGTTTTGCCACCGTCGGTGATCTCGAGCGGCCCGGCTGCCGTCACCGGCGAGAGCCTCGGCGGCGAGCGGAGATAATCCCATTCGTAGAGCGGCTCGAAGATCGCGACGAGCACTTCGTAGGATGGGTTGTCGCTGTACTGCTGCGGGTCGAGCGTTTCGATGTCGGGCGAGGCGACGCGCAGGATTTTGGCAGGGTCGGCGGCAAGCGCCAGGCTGCACACCAGCAACGCCAGCAGCGGCAGCAAGCGCAGCGCCCGTCGATTCATCGCAGCATGCATTCGATCCGTTCTCCAGTGGCCGACTCCATCGCTCGTGGCCGCCGCGGCGCGATTATGCATCAAACGGAGACCGATTCAACCTCGGGTTCGGCTATGATTGGCGGCCGCGATTGCGAGGAGGAATGGCGATGAATCAGGCTGTTGTCCGTGCTTTGCTGGTCGCCGCGACGCTTGCGCTTGCCACCGCCGCGGTCGCGCAGGTCAGAATCGGCGTGACCGTTTCGGCCACCGGACCGGCGGCGTCGCTCGGCATTCCCGAGAAGAACACCATTGCGCTGTGCCCGAAGACCATCGCCGGCTCGAACGTCGAGTACATCGTGCTCGATGACGCCACCGATACGACAACCGCGGTGCAGAACACGCGTAAGCTGATCAGCGAGAACAAGGTCGACGCAATCATAGGCTCGACAACGACGCCCAACTCACTGGCCATGATCGACGTGTTCGCTGAAGCCGAGACGCCGGTGATCTCGCTTGCGTCGTCGATCCGCATCATCGACCCGGTCGATGCGAAGAAGGCGTGGTCGTTCAAGACGCCGCAGACCGACGTGATGATGGCCGGCGCAATCCTCGAGCACGCCGCCGCGACCGGCGTGAAGACGCTTGGCTATATCGGCTTCAACGATGCGCTCGGCGAGGCGTTCTTCGCCGAGGTCGACAAGGCGGCGGCAACGCGCAAGATGCCACTGATCGCCAGCGAGCGCTACGCGCCGAAGGATACGAGCGTCACCGGCCAGGTGCTGAAGTTGAT
>VBCS01000434.1 GCA_005888955.1 Betaproteobacteria bacterium | reverse complement strand
CCGCCTTTTCGCTAGCCTTCACGTCGCCTGCGATCGCGGTCAGGTCGGCGATCTTCTTGCCCGGCATCACGGGCACTTCGACCGCCCTGTTGTCGCGCACGACGAGCACGACCGTCTTTCCGTCGCGCTGCGCGAGCGCGTCGGGATTCACTGCGACGAGCGGCTTCTGCTGCTCGGGCGTCACCGGTTGCGACAGGAACGACACCTTGGCGCTCATCTCGGGCAGTACGTGCGGGTCAATGGCTTCGAAGCGTACCTTCGTCATCACCGTCGCCTTGGCGCGATCGACCGTCGGCACGATGCGCGATACCGTGCCTCGGAAGCGCACGTCCGGAAGCGCGTCGAGTGTGATTTCGGTGGGCTGGCCGACGCTGATCCTGGACAGGCTCGATTCCGACACGTCGGCTTCGACCTCGAGCGTGCTCATGTCGGCCATGCTCACGACTGCGCCCTTGGAATCCGCTGCCGACGAGAACGGCGTGACCATGTCGCCGACGTTCGCGCTCTTGGACAGGATGATGCCGTCGAACGGCGCGCGGATCTGCGTGTAGTCGACCGCGACCTGCGCGTTCCGGGCATTCGCTCCCGCAGCCGCTATGCCTGCTTTCGCACTCGTCACGCCAGCGACCGCGCGATCGGCGCGCGCCCTGGCCTGGTCGAGCGCAGACTGCGATACGAACTTCTGCGCGATCAGACCCCGCGTGCGCTGGAGCGAGGCGGCCGCGTCGCGGTCTTCGGCGAGCGCCTGCTCCAGCGCCGCGCGTGCGACCCTGACGTTGGCGAGGGCGGCGTCGAGCTGCGCCGCGACGTCGCGCGAGTCGAGCCGCGCGATGATCTCCCCTGCCTTCACCCGCGTGCCCTCGGCGACGCCGAGCCATTCCAGCCGTCCGGATGCTTTGGATGAGATCGCCGCCTTGCGCTGCGCAACAACATAACCGGTCGAGTTGAGCACGACGAACTGCTGCGACGGATACGTCGTGACGATCGGCGTCGTCTGGACGGAGACCGCGCGCGGCTGCAACGCAAACCATGCCCCACCGCCGATCAGAACGATCGCAATCGCGCCCAACCAGATCCATTTGCGACGGCGGCGCGTCTGGACCGGCGCCAGCGAGCGGTCGATTTTGAGCTTGGAAAGGTCGTCAGCGGACACTGCGGAGCACTACGCGATTACGGAGCGACGGATTATATCTTGTAGGGCCGAATTCATTCGGCCATGGCGTCAACCGCCCTCGATCGCCGGCGCTTCGACGACCTCGCGCTCGCCGCGCCGGCTGGCGAGCCATGCGCGCACCGAAACGATCGCGAGGCCGGCGCCGATCGAAGCGATTCCCAGCCACTCGGCTGCACTCAGGCGCTCGCCGAAGATGAGCATCGACGAAACGAGAGCGATCACGGGAATCGCGAACATGTTGAGCGACGCCGTGCCTGCGGGCAGCCACGCGAGTATCGCAGTCCACAGGATGAAGCCGATGCCGGTGGCGATCACGCCCGCGTACAGCAAGGCGGACACGTAGATACCGTTCCACTGCGCCGCCGGCAGCGGCCATACGAGAGGGATCAGGCAGATCGGAATGATGCCGGTGATCATCTGCCACGCGATCAGGTTGAGCATATCGAGACGCTGGTGACGCTGGAAATATTTGGTCGCGACCGTGCCGGCGGCCCAGCCGAATCCCGACAGCGTCGCCCAGAGCTTGGGCGCGAGCTCGCCCTGCCAGTGCCACGGCTCGACGACGAGCACGAGGCCGGCGAGCGCCAAGCCGACGGCGAGCCACTGGCTGCCGCGCACGCGTTCGTGCAGCACCGGCCAGGCGATGAGCATGGTCCAGAACGGCATGGTGAATACGAGCACTGCGGTGCGGCCCGCGCCGCCGCCGGCGAGCGCCATCGTCGTCGCGCCGAAGTTGATCGTCGTCTGGAAAAAGCCGGTCACAATGACCGCCATCCAAGATTCGGGCTTGAGCGGCCTGCGCTCCCGGAACAGCACAGCGAACACCAGCGCGATGGCGACGAATGTACGCCCGATGTTATAGATGACCGGATGCGCGTACTGCAACCCGAACTTCATCGCCATCCAGTTCAAGCCCCAGATGAGCGTAAGAATGATGAGTGCGCCGTACGCGGCGCGCTTCGAAGCGATGCCGAACAGGTGATGTGTCACGCGGCAAGAAAAGGCTCGATCGCTGCCGCAACCGCATCGGGCCGGTCGAGGTGGAGCATGTGCCCCGCTTCATCGATCGTAGCGAGCTCGCCGTGCGGTACCTGCGCCAGCCGCGCGCGGATGCTCGCAAGGCTGTCGGTCGAGGCCTCGCCCTCGGGATGCGCGCCGAGCCGTTTCGGAACGAACGATTCCGTCGCCGCCACCCACAGCACGGGCGCGGTAATCCGCTTCCAGATCGCCAGCACTTCTTCCATCCGGTAGACCGTC
>VBCS01000433.1 GCA_005888955.1 Betaproteobacteria bacterium | reverse complement strand
TGATCGTGCGCGCGTCCGGATCGAGCGCGTTCGACGTCGGCCGCGCCGGCGACGAAGTCGGCGTGTACAGCCAGCGCACGAGCAATAGCGCCGCCGCGCCGGCGATCCCTGCTTTGAGGAGCGTGCGGCGGCTGATGCGAAGCGTTGTCGGGTCTAAGTTCGGCACAGGGAGGCGACGGGCTACGGCAAATGGCTTCGGTGCCGGGCACTCTAGACCCGGCTTTTAGAGAAAACAACCTAGATTAGGGTGGAGCTTCGTAGGTGTCACGTTGAAGGGGGCGCGCCGATCGTTCGTGGGCAATTAAGGCGAATTGCCGCGCGGCGCGCCCCTTAACTTGACTCACGCCGTGGGCGCGCCGCCCGCTCGTCACTTATCATGGCAGCGCTTTTCGCGGCGCCTCTAGAGACCTGAACTCACCTGGATCGCTTCCGCGGAACCACATGGCGACCTCATCTGAAGCAGAGCTGATCCGCCAACTCAAGCGCGCTCGCGCGTTGCACGAGGAACGCGCCGCTTCGCCGGAATTGGCCGCGGCGCTGGATCGACTCGCGCTGTGGCAGTCACGGAGGCTCAACGCGACCTACGCGGACTTCGCCCGCGATCCGCGATATGCCCGTGCGATCGAATTCTTCCAGACCGACCTGTACGGCCCCGGAGATTTCAGTCGGCGCGACGCCGATCTCGCGCGTGTCGTGCCGCTGATGGTCCGGATCCTGCCCGAAGGCGTGATCGCGACGATCTCGGACGCGATGGAACTCTCCGCGCTTTCGCGCGAACTCGATCGCGCGCTGCTCGAGAAGCTGCCCATGCCCGCTCCGCTCTCGGTCACGACGTATTGCGCGGCCTATCGTGCGCTCGCCAATCGTGGCGCACGCGAACGGCAGATCGCGCTTATCGTCGCGGTCGGTCGCGCGCTGGACCGCTACGTCGGCAAGACGCTCACCCGCTCCGCGCTCGCCGCGATGCGGCAACCGGCCCGCGCCGCGGGCTTGAGCGCGTTACAGGGTTTCGTGGAGCGCGGTTTTGCGGCATTCCGGCACATGGCGGGCGCCGACGAGTTCCTCGCCACGGTTGAAACGCGCGAAACCGCGCTGATGAACGCGATCTTTGACGGCGATCGCGCACCGTTTCCTGAGCCTTTGTAGAGCCGAATTCATTCGGCCGGCGCCGCGTGCGAATGAATTCGCACCTACAAGGGCTACGCCTTACCGAAGAGCGCGTCCAATTCCTTGTTGATCTGCTGCTCGATCGGCCCCTTGAGGGCAAAGAGCAGGAAGGAAAGCTCCACGTCCAGCCGGACATCGGTCTTGCCCACGTGCAGGCTGCCCGACAAGCCCGGCCGTTCGAACGCGATGTGGTCGCCCTCCCATTTATAGGCGAGGTCGAAGCGCTTGTTCAGGTCGCGCGCGATCTTCTCGGCGGCGGCCTTCGCTTTCTTGTGGTCGAGCTTGTGGCGGCGTTTGATCGAAATAGCGGGCATCGGCCGGCTCCAGGACGACGGCAGGCACAGTATAGCCAAACCTTCGCCGGCGGATGGTTCCCTAACGGGTACGAGTCATGGACCCGCCGGCGCAAAGGCGGGAGAATCGATCCGGCTCCGGTCACGGTGTGCCGAAAAAGGCAGCATGGCCAATATCGGCGAGTATTTCCGGCAACACATTTCGGCACCCGACAAGGTGCTCTATCGCCATTTCGACGGCGGAGAATGGCGCGACGTTACTGTCGGCGAGATCGCGGCGCAGGCCGGACGCTGGCAGACAGCTCTCGCTATGCTGGGCTTGGTCCCGGAAGATCGCGTTGCGATTTGCCTGAAAAACGGCGTCGACTGGGTCGCACTCGATCTCGCCGCGCTTGGACTCGGGTTGGTCGTCGTTCCGCTCTACGTCGACGACAATGCCGACAACATCGCGTGGTGCGTCACCAACGCCGAGGCGCGCTTGCTCGTCGTCGATAGCACGAAGGTGGCGAGCGCGCTCAAGAGTACCGCCAGTACGCTGCCGCCCGTGTATGTGCTTCGTCCGGATGCGGGCGATCCTGACGCGACCGTCGCTTCGCTCCTGCCCGCCGCGGCGGCCGCGCCGCAATTCCGATCCTTGCCGGAGAAAACGCTCGCGACGATCTGTTACACCTCGGGCACGTCGGGTCGGCCGAAGGGCGTGATGCTGTCGCACGGCAACATCATCGCCAATGTGTTGTCGTGCCAGGAAACGCGCATGGCGCGGTCGACCGATCTCTTCCTGTCGATCCTGCCGCTGTCGCACATGTTCGAGCGCACCGGCGGTTACTACCTGCCGCTGTCGATTGGCGCCAAGGTCGTGTACGCGCGAAGCACGGCTCAGCTTGCGGAAGATCTGGCTGCGCAGGCACCGACCGTCATGTTCGCGGTACCGCGCATCTTCGAAAAGTTCTACGCGCGCGTCGACGAGTCCCTGGCGAAGGCGCCCGCGAAGCGCTGGCTCTTCAGGCAATGCGTCGCCCGCGGCTGGCGCGTCGAGAGCAAAAGCGCCGGCTGGCTCGACGCGCTGGCAACGCCTTTGCTGCGCGCCATCGTCGCCAAACCCGTGCTCGCTCGACTTGGTGGGAAGATGCGGCTCACCGTCGTCGGCGGTGCCGCGCTCGATCCGGAGATCGCGCATACCTTCATCGGGCTCGGGCTCCCGCTGCTCCAGGGCTACGGGATGACCGAGGCGTCGCCGGTGATATCGGTTAACCGCGTGGGGGACAACGATCCCGAATCGGTTGGGCCGCCGCTGCCGGGTGTCGAGGTAAAGCTCGGCGAAGCCGCAGAGCTGCTCGCGCGTGGCGGCAACGTGATGCTGGGCTATTGGCACAACGAGGAGGCGACGCGAGCCGCGATCGACAAGGACCGGTGGCTACATACCGGCGACGTGGTCGAGATCCGCGATACGAAGATCTACATCCGCGGCCGCATCAAGGATATTCTGGTGATGTCGAACGGCGAAAAGCTTCCGCCGCAGGATGTCGAGTTCGCCGTGCTGCACGACCCGGTGTTCGAACAGGTGATGCTGGTCGGCGAAGGCCGGCCGTTCCTTACGCTGCTGGCAGTCACGCGGGAGCGCGACGAGAAGGCGCTCGTCGCGCGCGCCAACGAGCGGCTCAAGGCGTTTCCGCGCTGGGTGCGCATCCGCCGCGTCGTCGCCACACCGGAGGCGTGGAGCATCGACAACGGCATGCTGACGCCGACGCTCAAGCTCAAGCGCCCGCTGGTGCTCGCCCGGTTCAAGGAACGGGTCGACGCGGTGTACGCCGCGGACGCCGCGAGTCGGGCGCAGACGCGTCAGGCCTCGAGCTAGCACAACGTGCCGTCGCCCGTTCGGCTGTATGCGCTATCGTGACGTGCTTGTGCAGAACGTCCGGGAAATCAATTCCTTGGTACGGGTTCTCCGGCCGGCTCATTGTTCACTTGCGTTTACTAGCCCGCGTGGCATGATAAAAAGTTCGGGTGCAGCGCGAGCTGCGCGTGCAGAATTTCGGCGGCGCGAACACAGGAGCTCGAACATGATCAAGGGTCTGCATCACAACGCATACCGTTGCCGCGACTCGGGAGAGACGCGGCAATTCTATGAGGATTTCCTGGGGCTGCCACTCGCGGGCACGCTCGAGATCCGGGAAACGAAGAGCGGTCGCAAGACCGCCGCGCTGCACACGTTCTATCGTCTCGACGACGGCTCGTTCCTCGCCTTTTTCGAAGCCCCGGACATGCCGTTCGCGTTCAAGCCGCAGCACGACTTCGATCTCCACATCGCGCTGGAGGTCGATGCAGCAGTGCTGGGGGACATGCTGGCGAAGGGGAAGGCGCGCGGCATCGAGACGCGCGGTATCTCCGAGCACGAGTTCGTCCGCTCAATCTATTTTCGCGATCCGAACGGCTACGTGATCGAGCTGACCGCCAAGACGCCGGAGCACGCGCGACTGATGGATCCTGCGACGAACCGCGCCCGTGAATTGCTCGACCGGTGGCAATCTTCCAAGGTCCGGCAGGCGACGAGCAGCGGCTGATTTGCGGATTACCAGGGGCCGGCGCCGCTGGAATCGCGCGCCGATTGACCTGGTGTCCTGTTCCGTAAATTCACTCGCAAGTTCGCGGCGAAATCAGTCGCCATGCTGCGTTGGTCGGTCTCACCGTACCACTCGGTACGCTGTCGGCCTCCCGCCTTGCCTGACGGCTGATTTCATCCGCTCCTTTTGCTTCGGAACTTACGGAACAGGACACTAGCGCCAGGCTTGTGCCAAAGACGACGACAGGGTTCGCACGAAGTTGCGGCATGTTGGCCGCGACGCGCTTTGCTTGACCGTGGTGGGTAGCTGCCGAGCGGTTGACAGCGACGCGGCGCCAACCGTAAAATTCAAACAGACGTTTGACTGAATCACGCCACCAGCGCGCGCAAAAGCATCGGGCAAGGGTTAAGCCATGGGTGGCAAGGTCATTCCATTCGAAACGCCAAAGAGCTCGGCAACGCAGGGAAGAATCCTCGACGCCGCCGAAGCACTGTTCATGGAACACGGTTTCGAGGCGACGTCGCTGCGCCAGATCACCACTGCGGCGAATGTCAACCTGGCCGCGGTTCACTATCACTTTGGCAGCAAGGAGGATTTGTTCGAAGCGGTGCTCACCCGCCGTCTCGATCCGATGAACCAGGAGCGCCTTGCGCTCTTAACGCGCTTCGAGCACGAGTGGGCGCCGAAGCCGCTATCCTGCGAAAAGATCCTCGCGGCGATGTTCATCCCGGCGTTGAAGCTCGCGCGCGATCCCGAGCGCGGCGGCAAGAATTTCCTGCGTCTCCTGGGACGCGCCTACGCCGATCCGGCGCCTTTCATCCGGCATTTTCTGTCCGACCAGTATGCCGTGGTGATCGCGCGCTTCAAGGCCGCGTTCGGACGCGCGCTGCCGCAGCTGCCGAAGAAGGAGCTGAGCTGGCGGCTGCATTTCGTGATGGGCGCGTTGTCGTTCACCCTGGCCGGCACCGACGCCCTCAAGCTGATCGCCGCGCTCTCGCGCGGCGAAACGGCCAATGACGAGATGTTGTTGCGACGGCTCGCCCCGTTTCTCATTGCGGGCCTCAAAGCCCCGCTCCCCGACCTCTCCGAGCTCGACGGCGAAGCCGCCGCCGCGTTCCTCACGCAGCAGGAGCGTTGATGTTGACACTCGTGTGGCTCGGCGTCGTCGTCGCTGGTTTCTTCGCGCTGGCGTACGGCAACGCGGCGGGTTGGTTGTGGACGGGTGCCATCGCCGCCGCGCTCGCGGCAGCCTGGGGTGCCCACCTGATGCCGCTGCTGGTCGTGATCGTGCTGGCGGGGCTGCTCGTCGTGTTGGCGATTCCGCTCAACTTCCCGCCGCTGCGGCGCGCGCTGATCAGCGACGGCGTGCTCGCGGTCTTCCGCAGGATTCTGCCGCCGATGACGCCGACCGAGCGCGAAGCAATCGAGGCCGGAACGGTAGGCTGGGACGCCGAGCTTTTCTCCGGCCGCCCCGATTGGGGAAAGCTCCTCGCCCTGCCCGCGCCGAAGCTCACCGCGGAAGAGCAGCACTTTTTGGATCACGAATGCGAGGAGCTGTGCGCGATGGTCACCGACTGGGAGACCACCCACATCTACCTCGATCTGCCGCAGCCGGTCTGGCAGTACATCAAGGACAAGGGCTTCCTGGGGATGATCATCCCGAAAGAGTACGGCGGGCTCGGCTTTTCGGCATTTGCGCATTCGCAGGTCGTCGTCAAGCTCGCCTCGCGCTGCAGCGCGCTGGTGGTCACGGTGATGGTTCCCAATTCGCTCGGCCCCGGCGAATTGCTCATGCATTACGGCACCGACGAGCAGAAGCGCTACTACCTGCCGCGGCTCGCGAAAGGCCTCGAAATTCCCTGTTTCGCGCTCACCAATCCGCACGCGGGCTCCGACGCCGCGGCGATTCCCGATGCCGGCATCGTTTGCATGGGCGAGTACCAGGGCAGGCAGGTGCTGGGCCTGAGAGTTACCTGGGAGAAGCGCTACATCACGCTTGGTCCCGTCGCGACGATTCTGGGGTTGGCCTTCCGCGCCTTTGATCCCGACCATCTGCTACGCGACAAGGAAGATCTGGGCATCACCTGCGCGCTGATTCCGACCGATCACCCGGGCGTGAATATCGGGCGGCGGCACATGCCGCTTTCGGCGGTATTCCAGAACGGCCCGAACTGGGGACGCGACGTTTTTATTCCGATCGACTGGGTGATCGGCGGCAAGGCGATGATCGGCAAGGGTTGGCGGATGTTGATGGAATGCCTTGCCGCCGGGCGCGCCATCTCGCTGCCTTCGCTCAATACCGGCATGGCCAAGATGGTCGTGCGCACCACCGGTGGCTACGCGCGTGTGCGCACGCAGTTCAAGACGCCGATCGGCAAGTTCGAAGGCATCGAGGAACCGCTGGCGCGCATGGGGGGCTACCTCTACTCGATGGACGCAACGCGCACGCTTACCGCGGGAATGGTCGATCTGGGCGAAAAGCCCGCCGTCCTTTCCGCGATCGGGAAATATCATCTGACCGAGCGCGGCCGGCAGGTTGCCATCGATGCTATGGATATCGCCGGCGGCAAGGGCATCTGCATGGGCCCCTCGAACTTTCTCGGCGCGGCGTACATGCAGCTGCCCGTGTCGATCACGGTCGAGGGCGCCAACATTCTCACGCGCAGCCTCATCATCTTCGGCCAGGGCGCTATCCGCTGTCATCCCTTTGTGCTCAAGGAGATGGCCGCCGCGCACGAGCCGGACGCCCGAGCGGCGTCGGTCGCGTTCGATCGCGCGCTATTCGGGCATATCGGCTTCATGCTTTCGAACTTCGCGCGGACGTTCGTGCTGGGCATCGTCGGCTCGCATCTGGTAGGTGTGCCCGACGTCGCGCCGGAGGTTCGGCGGTACTACCAGCAGTTGACCCGCTTCTCGGCAGCGCTTGCATTTCTCGCCGACGTGTCGATGGGCGTGCTGGGCGGAGCGTTGAAGCGCAAGGAAAAGCTCTCCGCCCGGCTGGGCGACGTGCTTTCGTACCTCTTCCTTTGCTCGGCGACGCTCAAACGTTTCGAGGACGAGGGCCGCCAAGGCGCCGATGCCGCGCTGATGCATTGGGCGATCTGGGATGCGATGTTCAAGGCGCAGACGGCGCTCGAAGGCGTCATTTCCAATTTCCCCAACCATCTCATCGCAATGGTGATGCGGCGCACCGTGTTCCCGCTGGGCCGGCCGTACGTGATTCCGTCGGACAATCTCGGTCACGAAGTAGCGAAGCTCCTTATCGAGCCGTCGCCCACGCGCGATCGGCTCACGGCAGGCATGTATCTGTCTCCGGCGGAGAGCGATGTGGTCGGCGCGATCGAATCCGCGGTCGAGGCGACGCTTGCCGCCGAGCCGATCGAAGCGCACATGCGCGAAGCGCAGAAAGCCGGACGCTTCTCCGTCAAGCTCGGCGAGGATCGCGCCGCCGCGGCGCACGCGGCGAGCGTCATCACGGCCGACGAGTTCGCGATCGTATGCCGGGCCAGGAAGCTGGCCGATCAGGTCATCCGCGTTGACGACTTCGCGCCGGACCTGGGCGTTTCCGAGATGCAGCCGCCGGCGGTATCGCCCGCGCCACCCGCGCGCAAGGCGGCGGCGTAACTTGAACGGTCTTCAACGCAAAGGACGCCGGAATCGCCAGGGGACGCAAAAGGAACATCTCGATTTCCTTCGCGCTCACTCCCGTCCTTGGCCGTGAAGCTTTCTCCTCCTTGGTATCGTCGAGCCAGCCATGAATCAGTCAATCCACGTCGTCGACGGCACGCGAACGCCGTTTCTCAAGGCGCGTAACCGGCCGGGGCCGTTTGCCGCCTCCGATCTTGCGGTCCAGGCGGGGCGCGAGCTGCTGCTGCGCCAGCGCTTCGCGCCCACCGACCTCGACGAAGTGATTCTCGGCTGCGCCAGCCCTTCGCCGGACGAGGTCAACATCGGCCGTGTGGTCGCGCTGCGCATGGGCTGCGGCAAGAAGGTGCCCGGCTGGACGGTGATGCGCAATTGTGCTTCGGGCATGCAGGCGCTCGATTCGGCGATCGCCAATATCCGCGGCGGGCGCTCGGACTTGGTGCTGGCGGGCGGCGTCGATGCGCTCTCCCGCGCGCCGCTGCTGTATTCGGACAGGATGGTGCTATGGTTCGCCGGCTTCAGCGCAGCGAAGACCTTCGGCGAAAGGGCGGGCGCGTTCTTGAGGCTCAAGCCGACGGAGCTCTTCACGCCGATCATCGGCATCATGAAAGGGCTCACCGATCCGATGGTCGGCCTGCTGATGGGCCAGACCGCCGAGAACCTGGCCTTTCGCTTCGGCATCACCCGTCGCGAGATGGACGAGTTCTCCGCGAAGAGCCACCAGCGCGTGCTCGCTGCGCAAAAAGACGGTCACTTCACCGGCGAGATCGCACCGCTTTTCGACGGCGAGGGAAACCTGTACGAAAAGGACGATGGCGTGCGCGAAGACTCGAC
>VBCS01000077.1 GCA_005888955.1 Betaproteobacteria bacterium | reverse complement strand
CCAAACGGCTTCGAAGTCACGCTCGACTGCCCGAACAATCGCTACGTCAACGACGAGAAAATCTGCCAGGCGCTGGCCGCGATGTGGAGCCAGATCGGCGTGACGACCAGCGTCACCGCCCTGCCGCGCGCCAACTATTTTCCCAAGCTCGAGAAGCTCGACACCAGCTTGTACATGCTCGGCTGGGGCGGCGCCGCAACCGACCCGATCTTCATCCTGCAGCCGGTACTGCATGCTGCCAATGGCAAGGGGGATGGCGATTACAACTACGGACGCTATACCAACGCCAAGCTCGACGCGCTGGTCGAGCAGGTGAAGACCGAGGTCGACGTCGAAAAGCGCCGCCGGATGATCAACGAAGCACTCATGATCCAGCACGACGAGTTGCTGACGCTCCCGCTACACCGCCAGGTCATTCCCTGGGCGACACGCAGTAGCGTCACCGCGGTGCACCTCGCCAACAACAACGTGATCCCGAACTGGGTGACGGTCCAGTAGCGCGCGTTCGGTCGCTTTGCCGGCGGCCGTGTCATTTCGCCGCGGAGTCGACCGCGGCAGCGGGCACGTCGGCCGCGACCGGTACCGCGTGGCCGGGCGCGGGACCTCCGGTCAGGATGTAGCGCGTCGCAGCCCACGCCACCGCGAGCGTTGCGGCGACGCCGATCGCACCGAGGAACGCGGCCTGCAGCGTGCCCTTCTGCGCCGCCTGTGCGATGAGCGCCGCGCTTACGTAGACACCGATGAGTGGGGGAACGACGCGCAGATCGTAGCGCAGCACGGTCGCGAACAGCAGCGTCGACACCGCGCCGCCGACCACACCCGAGGCCACGATGTCGAACCACTGATCGGCGCTCACAGCGGCGATCGTCGCGTGGGTCAGCATCAGCAGCACGGCCGCCAGAATCCGGCGCCGGGTCCAACCGGCCGTGATCCGGTCGAGCCAGCGCAAAGCGACAAGGGCGAGCCCGATCACCGGCAGGACGTTCACGGCGCCGAGGAGGCGGGCGAGCCACGGCAGCCAGGCGTTCTCCGCATCGTACTTCGGCCACAGCGGCGCCAGGTCGGGCGTGATTGCGCCGATCGCGACGTCGACGCCGACAATGGCGAGCGCGACCGCGGCACCGCGTAGCCATAGCGCCCTGGCATCGAGGCCGGGGGTCACGTGCTCGCGCGCCGCGAACGCGCCGACGCCGGCGAACATGCCGCCGAGCAAGGCAGTCAGCACGGCGCCGAAAAGCTGGCCGCCGGCCGCCAGTGCCACCTGTGTGACGACGGGCTCGGCGGTCTGCAGCCGCATCGCGAGTTGAGGCCACTGGTTGACGGCATTGACGATCGCGGCGCCGAGCAGCAGCGTTCCTGCCGACCAGAAGGCGCGCCGGTCGAAATGCGCACGAGTCCACGCCACCGTCGCGGAGATCAGTGCCGCAATCGCGAGGATTGCAAAGCCGAGCGCGACGACGATGCGCAGGACGCTGAGCCGGCCGGCGCGGTCGCGCTCCGCGCGATACCAGGTGTCAGGGATGAAGACATAACGGCCATAACCGACGACTTCGTCGCCGGCGAGGTCGATCATCACGCGCGCCTCGCCTCCCTTGCCGACGGTAACGCGCGGATCAGCGTAAGTGAAGCGCCAGTCGATGCGCGCCGGTCGGGGGTCCTGCTTGACCTCGACCTCGTGCAGCGCCGCCAGATCGAGCGCGAAGCGCTCCGCAATGGTCCGGCGCGCCAGCGCGCGAGCATCTTCCTCGGCCAGGCGCGCGCCGGCGTGCCGCTCGGGCAGTCGATGTCCCACCTGGCGCAGCTGGCCGTTGCCTTGGATGGTGATGCGCCATTCCTCCGCGCGGTCCGCGACGTCGGCCCCGGTAAAGCGCGCGTAGCGCACCTCCCAGAGCGGAGGCGCAAGCCAGTCGCCGATGAGCTTCCGATAAGTCTCCTGCCCGGCCTCGCGCCAGACGAACTTGTTCCAGGGCCACGCCGCAGCGTCCTCGGACGCCAAACGAACCGCGGCAAAGCGCTTCCACTCCGGACCGAGCGCGATCCTTCGTTCCTTCAATGCGGCATCGGCGATCGCTTCGGCCTGCGCGCGGTCGATCGCGACAGGCGGCGCGTCGGCGTGAAAGCTGCCCGTGATGATGAAGGCGAGAAGCCCGCAAAGCGCCAGCAGTGGCAGCGCGCGCTGCATGTTTGCGGTCCACGCGCCCGCTGCCGCCCGCGGTCCATGTGCCGCAAGAGGCGACTTCGCGATGCCGGGCTGCCATGCGCGATTGGCGAGCGATTCCGGCAATGCGAGCCAACGACCGGCCCACAAGCGCCGCCACAGCACGACCGCCAGCGGCGCGAGCCCGGCACCCACGACGAGCGCCTGATTCAGTTCCGCACCGGGACCCTGTACGAGGAACACCGGTATCGCCATCAGCACGAGATCGAACACGGCGTGCAGGATTATGGTCGGCACGAGCCCGAAGCGAAGGAAGATCAATCCCCAGATGAACGCCGGCACGAAGAGCTCGACCAGCCGCGAGTACGCGGGGAAACCGGGGTAGTTCGCGTGCGCGGCAGCGAACACCAGCGCTTGGAGGACCAACGCCGCGCCGAGCAGCGCTCGCCGGCAGCCGAAGCGCTCACCGATCAGCGCCGCGAGCGAGAGCGGCACCGCGCGAAACAGGCACTCCTCCATGAATCCCGCCTGCAGCGCCATGCCGATCGGCGCCAGCGCCGGCAGCGCGCTGCCGAGGATGTTCGGATCGGAAAGCGATTCGGACGGTTGCCACCAGCCGAAATAGCGATTGGTGACGAAATAGAATCCGGAGATGAGCGCGAGCTCGATCGGCACGAACAGATAACCGCCGAGCGTTCGCCCCAGCACGGCCGGCGTGGGTGCAGCCTCGCGTGACCAGACGCGCCACAGCTGCGGATGGCCGGCAAAGGCCCGACGCGAAAGGCTTTCCGCCGCCGTGAACACCAGCGTGAGGCCCAGGCCGCCGGCGACGAGCACGAGCGCAGCGATGCCGATCTGCTGGCCCCAGAACACGCCGGTGGATTGCGCCGTGTCATATCCGAACCAGGCTTGAGGCGCATTGGCGAGAATCGCGAGCGCATTCAAGCCGGCGACGACTCCGCCGGCGACGAGCGCCGGCTTCCACAGCAACCTGCGCTGGCGCATCAGCCACAGCACGCCGATGATGCAGCCGCCGAGGCCGTACAGAACGCCTGCCGCCAGGCTCGCGACGTACGCGATCGCCTTGTTGTCCGAGCGCATTTCCTGGAAGCGGCGTCCGAACGCTTCCGGCACGTGCACGTAATGGGTGATTTCGGAGAGCGCGTCGCCGCTCACGGTGAGTCGCATGCGGATCCTGGCGTCGCCGAGCTTGACGTCTTCGCGCTCGTAGACGAACGCGTGATCGACCCGCCCATTGGGCCGCTCGACGCGCGACTGCTCGAGGAGACGGTAAGGCCCGAAGTCGATGGCCCAGTCCGATCGCGCGCGCGCCTCCGCAATCGTGCGAGCTACCACTGCGTCGAGCGACGGGCCGGGCTCATCCTCCGGCACTTTGCGCGCGAAACCGTAGACCGAGCCGTCGGGCTTGAAGCGCACATGGACCTCCGCCGTTTCGCGCGGCTTGAACAGCCGCACCTCCCAGCGATAGGGTGCGTACACCTCGCCCGACAACAATCGCGTGAACGCCGGTCTTCCTCCGGCTTCCAGCTCGACGTAGTTCTGTGTCGAGCCGTCGTGCGTGAACGCCGCAGCGCGACGCGCCTCGGGCGCGACGAGATGCAACCGATCGGCAATCGTGGCGGCTTGCTCGAGCGCCTGATCGCGCGACATCTTCACGTCGAGATTGACGAGTGGCAGCGCCTCCGGGAAATAACGCCAGGCGAGCACGGCGCAGATCGCGGACAGCAGGGCAAACGCGACCCAGAACGCCGCCCTCTTGGTGATTCCGCTCATAGGCGCTTTCTCATCTAGAGCTGTCGTGGATCGAGCCTTTGCATCGCCAAACCGTAGCCCGGGCTGAGCGCACAGCGCGATGCCCGGGAACGCGGCGGGAATTTCGCCACCCTCCCGGGCTTCGCCTTCGGCTCAACCCGGGCTACTTATTTCCACGACGCCACGCGCGGCGAGATCCGCAAGTAACTCGGCCGAAAGGCCCAGTCGCTGCGAGAGCACCGCCAAAGTATGCTCGCCGAGCAGCGGCGGCGCCTGAGTATACGCGACCGGAGTCGCGGAGAAGTGCAGCGGATTGCCGACTTGCGGCACCGTCCCCGACAAACGATGCGGCAGATCGAAGCGCATGCCGCGGGCGCGCACTTGCGGATCGGCAAAGACCTGATCGAGGCGGTTGATCGGCCCGCAAGGCACTCCGACCGCCTCCAGCGCAGCAAGCCACTCGCCTTGTGTGCGCGAGTGCATCACGACCTCGATCAGTGGCACGAGGACATCGCGTCGCTTGACGCGTTCGGCATTGGCCGTAAAGCGCGGATCGCGGGCCCATTCGGTCTTCCCCGCGATCTCGCAGAAGCGCGCGAACTGAGCGTCGTTGCCCACCGCGAGAATGAGATGCCCGTCGGCGCAGGCGAAAACCTGATACGGAACGATATTCTGGTGCGCGTTTCCGGCACGGTCCGGCGGCGTGCCTGAAACGAGATAGTTCATGTTCATCACGGCCATCATCGCTACCTGCGCGTCGAGCAGACTCACGTCGATGTACTGACCGGCGCCGCTGAGTTCGCGCTGCGCAATTGCCGCGAGAATCGCGGTGCATGCGTACATCCCCGTCATGAGATCGGAAATGGCGATGCCGGCCTTCTGCGGCCCGCCACCGGGGAGATCGTCGCGCTCGCCGGTGACGCTCATGAAGCCACCCATGCCCTGGATGATGAAATCGTAACCCGCGCGCTCGGCGTACGGTCCGGTCTGGCCAAAACCGGTGATCGAGCAATACACCAGCCGCGGATTGACCGTGGAAAGTTTCGCGTAATCGAGGCCGTACTTCGCCAGCCCGCCGAGCTTGAAGTTCTCGACGACGATGTCGGCACCGCGCGCGAGCTCGCGCACGATGGCCTGACCTTCGCTCTGCGTGAAGTCGACGGCGACGGACTTCTTGCCGCGGTTACACGCGAGGTAATACGCTGCCTCGCCGGTGTCGCGTCCTTGCGTATCCTTCAGGAACGGTGGGCCCCAGCTGCGCGTGTCGTCGCCGCTGCCCGGCTTCTCGATCTTGATGACCTCGGCGCCGAGATCGGCTAAGAGCTGCGTGCACCACGGGCCGGCGAGCACGCGGGAAAGATCCAGGACGACGAGATGCGACAATGGGCCCGGCATGTGATTTTTCCAACGTCCGCGAACGGTGTCGGCAGGACGCGCAGCGCACGTTGCTCGAGGCCCGGCAACGGTGTTGGCAGATTGAAGCCTACGGTCGGCGCGAGCTTAGCATGCCCGGCAGCGCACGCTCGATTTCGGTTTTCATCAGCGACCCCAGCGCCATGCTCTTCTCGTGCTGTGAAAGCGCGTTCCAGGGCTTGCCATCCGCGGCTCGCGACGCAGCGTAGGTCGTGCCAACCGCGACGCGTTCGTGCGCCTCGATCGCGCCGGTCTGCAAGTCGATCAGGAGCAGCTGGAAGTTGGCGAAAACGCCGAGAAATCCGATGCCCGATTCCAGCGTGTCGCTGCTTCGGGCGCGCGTCACCGTATCCAGGTAGAAGCCCAGCCCCGCGACCTTGCCGTGGCCTCGGTAGTCGCTGGTGGTTCTCAGCTCGATGTCGGCGCGATGAGGGGCGACGAGCAGCAAATGCGCACCACGCGAGGGCGGGAATTGCTTCGTGAGCAGAGAGAGCAGCGCCGTGACCTCGATGGCATCGGCTTCAAGCCACGAGTCGCGGAGCGTATACAACGCGGGGTCGTTGGCACGAAGGGTGGTGACGGAAGCATCGGGTCGGAGCTTTGCGATCACCGAGTCGGCGACGCGAGCCGCGAAATCGTCGACCGCGAAATCGTCGAGCACCGGCTCGGCGAGCCGCGCCACCTGATACTGATTCTGATCGAAGCGGCTGCCCGTCTGCCCTCCCTGGTTGACGATCGTGACGTGGTCTCCGACCAGTGACAGGATGATATATGTGTCCGCGAAGGCTGCGCCGGCCCACGCCGCGAATACGACGCAGAGCAGCGATCGCGACATCCTGGATGGGGGAGAATCCTGATGGCGTATCATCGCGCGTCGCCAGCGGAGTTTGACTAGTCGACCGCCTTGACCAGGTCCTCGACGACCTTCTTGGCATCGCCGAACACCATCATCGTCTTGTCCATGTAGAAGAGCGGATTGTCGAGGCCGGCGTAGCCCGAAGCCATCGACCGTTTGTTCACCAGAACACTGCGCGCCTTGTACGCTTCGATGATCGGCATGCCGTAGATCGGGCTCCCCTTCTGCTCGGCGAGCGGATTGACGACGTCG
>VBCS01000432.1 GCA_005888955.1 Betaproteobacteria bacterium | reverse complement strand
AGTGCCCCAGCTCTATGTCGACGTCGACCGCGAAAAGGCGAAGACGCTCGGTGTACCGGTCTCGGATGTCTACAACACGCTCGCCGCGACGCTCGGCAATTACTATGTCAACGACTTCAACAAGTACGGCCGCGCCTGGCAAGTGCTGATGTCAGCGGAGCAAGGCTATCGCCAACGCCCCGACGACATCGGCAGCGTCTACGTGCGCTCGACCAAAGGCGAGATGATTCCGCTCTCCTCTCTCGCGACCGTCCGTTATTCGTCGGGGGCGGATTCGCTCGACCGCTTCAACAACCTTCCGGCCGTTAAAATCTTTGGCCAGGGCGCGCCCGGCATCAGCTCGGGCCAGGCGATCGCGCGCGTCGAGCAGATCGCACAGGAAGTGCTGCCGTCCGACTTCAGCTACGACTGGGGCGGCACGTCGTATCAGGAAAAGAAGTCGAGCGGCGCATCGACCTTCGCGCTCGGGCTCGCGGTCGTCATGGTGTTCCTGATCCTCGCCGCGCAATACGAGAAGCTGTCGCTGCCGCTGTCGGTACTGCTCGCGCTTCCCTTCGGGACCTTCGGCGCGCTGGCGGCCATCTGGCTGCGCGGGCTCACCAACGACGTGTACTTCCAGATCGGCCTGGTCACGCTGCTCGGACTCGCCGCCAAGAACGCGATTCTGATCGTCGAGTTCGCGGTGCTGAAGACGCACGAGGGCCTGAGCCCGTCGGCAGCCGCGATCGAGGCGTCGCGGCTGCGCTTCCGACCGATTCTGATGACCTCGCTCGCGTTCATCCTCGGCGTGCTGCCGCTGGCGATCTCCACCGGAGCGGGCGCGGGAGCACGGCACTCGACCGGCACCGGCGTCATGGGCGGCATGCTCGCGGCGACGTTCCTCGCGATTTTCTTCGTGCCGCTGTTCTACCGCGTCATCGTCGAGCGGAAACTGATCGAGCGGCGCAGCCACGACGAACTTCTCGACGAGGTCAGGCATCTACACAATGTGGCGCACCTCAAGCCGCACACCCCCGGCCACCTGCCGCTCGCCGCGCACGGAGAAGATCATGCGTAAAACCGCCGTTGCGCTCGCGCTTGTCGCTTTCATCGCCGCGGGTTGCACGACGACGCCGACCGCGCCGCCCGCGCTCGACCTGCCTGCCGGAACCGGCGTCGACCCGGCGCTCGAGCGCTGGTGGACGGACTTCAACGACCCTACGCTTACCGCGCTCGTCGACGAGGCGCTGACGCACAATCTGGATCTGCGCGCCGCGATCGCGCGCATCGACCTGGCGCGTGCGCAAGTCAAGCTGGCGCAGAAGGATCTCTACCCGAGCGTCAACCTCGAAGGTGCGGCTAATCGCACCAAGGCAAGCGAAGTCGGGCCCTTTCCCCTGTTCGGCGCCCCGCCGACCACCAACGATTTCAAGGTCGAGCTGAACGCCTCGTACGAAGTCGATCTCTGGGGCAAGTTCCGCGCGGCCACGCGCGCCGCGCAGGACGACCTGCTGGCCTCGCGCTATGCGCGGGAGACGGTGCGCACGGTCGTCGCCGCCGACGTGGCACGCACCTACTTCCAGCTCCTCGCAGCCGACGCCCAGCTCAAGCTGCTGGAAGACACGCTCAAGACGCGCAACGAGACCGTCACGCTGCAGCAGGACCGCTATCAGGGCGGCGTCATCGGCGATTACGATCTCGCGCAGGCGGAGGCCGAGCGCGCGGCGGTCGCGGCGGATGTGGCCGTCACGCGACGCGCTGTCGCGCAATTCGAGTCCGCGCTCGCCGTGCTTGTCGGTCGCTCGCCGCGCGAGGTTTTCGAACCGACGATTACCCGCGACGTCGCGACCACGTGGCTCGTCCGCGTGCCCGAGCTTCCCGCCGGATTACCCTCCAACATGCTGCAGCGCCGTCCCGACATCCGCAACGTCGAAGCGCAGCTCGCGGCGGGAAATCGCCGCATCGACGTGGCGCGCGCCGATTACTTTCCCTCGCTGTCGCTCACCGGCAACTACGGCTCGGAATCGGGCGCGCTCAAGAATCTCTTCAGCGGACCCGCCGTCATCTGGAGCATCGCGGCCTCGCTTGCGCAGCCGCTGATCGGCCTCAAGGCGATCGAAGCGAACGTCGAGTCCAAGACCGCCACGCGCGACCAGCTCGTCGTCACCTACCAGCAGACGGTGCAGACCGCGTTCAAGGAAACGCACGATGCGCTGGTGGCGAACCAGACGATGCGCGACGCGCTTGCGGCGCAGACCGAGCGCCGCACCAAGCTCGAGCGTGCGCTTGACCTCGCAGGCTTGCGCTATCGCTCGGGCTACTCGCCGTACCTCGAGGTGCTCGACGCACAGCGCCAACTCCTGCAGGCGCAGACGCTGCAGATCCTAGCGGCACGCGACGTGCGGCTGGCAGTCGTCGACCTCGCCAAGGCGCTGGGCGGGGGCTGGGAATACAAGAGCGACGTCGCGGCCGAATGAATTCGGCCCTGCCGGACCCGCGCTGTTCGTAGGTGCGAATTCATTCGCACGCCCGGCGACACGTAAGGTCGCGGCCGAATGAATTCGGCCCCACGAAACACGCGCTCTTCGTAGGTGCGAATTCATTCGCACGCTGTAGCGTCTCAGCTGCCGTCCCAATAAACTTCGATCGCGTGCGCGTCGGGATCGGCGCAGCGAAACGATGCGAACGTGTCGTCCTCGTATAGCGGCTTGACGATCGGCACGCGCGCGGCCTGCATCGCGGCGAGCAAGTCGCGCACGCCGCCGGCGGAATCGACGCGCATGCCGAAATGGAACCACGGCGGCACCGGCGCCGGCGTCGGATCGTGCATCAAGGCAAGCAGGAAATCGCGGTCGCCGGTCATGAACGTGATGTCGTCGTCCGAGCGTTTGGTCGCAAGCCCGAACCACCGGCGATAGAAACCTTCGGCCAGCGCGCGGTCGCGTACGTGAAGGTGGAGGTGACTGATGTCCATCGGTGTCACTGGAGCCGCGGCTTTTTCAGGAAATGACTGCGATCGGCGGAACGAACCTTGAGCTGCGTCAGCGTGCCGTCGCGGGCGATCGTCAGTGGAACCTCGACACCCGCGGGCCCGAGGCGCCACACCTTGCGAAACATGTCGGCCAGGCCGGACACGCGCTCGCCTGCGACTTCGATGACGATGTCGCCAAGCCGCGCGCCGGCGCTTTCCGCCGGTCCGCCCGCGGCAAGAGCGCTCACGACCAGGCGCTGTTCCGCTTCCGCGGTGTACATTCCCAGCCATGGACGCGGCGGCTGTGTCGGCACGCCGTGCTTCAACATATCGTCGAGAATGGGTTCCAGGAGATCGATCGGCACGAACATGTTGCCTTGTATCGGCTCACCGTTGAGTGCCTCCTGCACCAGCAACGAACCGATGCCGAGCAGCTTGCCGTCGTCGCCGACCAGTGCCGCACCGCCCCACTGTGGATGCGGCGGCGACGTGAAGAGCGCTTCGTCGAGCACGTACTCCCAGTAGCCGGCGAACTCGCGCTTGGCGATGAGATGGGCCTTGAGCGCGTGCGCGCGGCCGCCATGCCCGATCGCGATCACATCGTCGCCGACTGTTACCGTCGCCGATGAGCCGCGGGCGAGCGCGGGGGCGCCGATGCGACCCAATGGCTGCACGAGACCGAAGCCGGTTACCGCGTCATAGGCCAGCGGATGCCCGGCTACGACCGTACCGTCATTCGCGGTGAGCCAGATCGACTCGGCCTCGGTAATCAAGTAGCCGATGGTGACAATCAGCCCGTCATCGCGGATGACGACGCCGCTGCCCGCGCGCTCGGTGCCGAGTACCGGCGCGGAGAACGCGTCCTCCGGAATTTCGGAGCGCAGCGACACGACCGCGTCGAGCACGGGCCTCAGATCGAAGCGCAGGCCGTTCGCGGAAGGCTGCAGCTCAGCGGGAAAGGCCCAGTCCGTGGTTTCAGCCATGGATGAAGTAGCGAGCTTTGGTGGAAGATGCAGTTGAATCTTACGCCAGTTTGCGTTGCGCGCTGGCCTGCCAGGCGCTACCGATATCTCCTACATGCGCGCACCGAATTCCTACAGCTGAATCAGCGCTCCGCCGATAGCCCCCGGCCGAGGCGTGATCGATGCTTGATCCTCGGATGGCGGAGCGTGGGTAGTTTGTTGACACGTCCGCAATCGCCTCGATCGGAAAGGAAGGAGTACTCATGATTTCGAAAGCAATCGTAGCTCGCGCTTCACGCAAGTGGCTGGGGCTGGTCGCGTTTGCGTCATTCGTCGCCATAAGCGGGCAGGCCTGGGCGCAAAGCGAGCAGCAAGAGCTGGTGAATTCCGCAGAGACGACGTTTTCCAACTTCGTCCGCGATCCGGACATGACCTGGTTCCAGCGGCATGTCGGCAGCGCGAAAGCGGTGCTGATCGCACCACAGGTCGTCAAGGCGGGCTGGATTTTCGGCGGATCGGGCGGTCGCGCGATTCTGTTTGCGCGCAACGACCAGACGGGCCGCTGGGAAGGGCCGGCGTTTTATAATCTCGCGACCGCGAGCGTCGGCTTTCAAGCAGGCATCGCGGTGTCCGAGACCGTTACGCTGGTCATGACCGATAAGGGCCTCAATTCACTGCTGGCCACCTCGGTCAAGGTCGGCGGTGATGCCAGCATCGCCGCGGGTCCAGTGGGCGCAGGCGCAAACGCCGACGTGACCACGGACTTCGTTGCGTTCGCGCGCTCCAAAGGCGTTTACGGCGGCCTGAATCTCGACGGCACCGTGATCCATGTCGCCGACAACTGGAACAGGGCCTACTACGGCCGCGATATCCAGCCGCCGGATATTCTGGTGCGCGCAAGCGCGCACAACCCGCAGGCGGACCGGCTTGTCGCGGCGCTCAATCGCGCTTCGAGCGCCAAGACCAGTCTGCGTTAGCGAGCTCGCAACGCATCACCCTCAAGGCTCGGCCGAAGCTCGCGCTTCGTGCCGGGCCTTGTTGTGTTCGGTCGATGGTTGCCCCGCGGCCGAATGAATTCGTGGCCCACGAATCTCCTGCCAAGGTAACGGTTTTCGTAGGTGCGAATTCATTCGCACGCGGCGTCACATTCACCGGCGCGGCCGAATGAATTCGGCCCTACGAAACCCGGAACGATGTCATTCGTAGTTGCGACTGCGAAACCATGCCGTTCCCGCGAATCCCGCCTACCTTCGACAAATCCGATG
>VBCS01000430.1 GCA_005888955.1 Betaproteobacteria bacterium | reverse complement strand
AGCATCCCTCCCCCGTTTCAGTGGATGAAATTTATCACATTACTTCGCGCGGAGCCACGCGATACTGCATGTACCACAGTGTGCAGGGGATGGCGCTCGTCTATGGAATTTCGAGACCGGCGAGACGCAGCCCCGCCAGCAAGTGATCCCGATCCTGCTTGCGTCGGAACGGATAGAACGACAAGAGCCATTCCACATACCCGGCCACCCCGGCATCCGGATCGCCGGCCCATATTGCCTGCACATTGTCCACGAAGCGCTGAGCTTCTTCCGCGGCTTTCTCGCGGTGGCCCGCAAGTGCATAGCCGGCCGCTTTCCAGGCGGCGAAGCGCCGCGACGGGTCCGGAAATATTCTGTCCGCGATCGCGATCATCTCGTCATAGCGTCCGGCCATGAAATACGCTTCTGCTAAATCGGCCAGATGGGAATCGGGATGCAAGGGATTCAGGCGAATGCCCTCCGTCATGACTTCAATCGCGGCCTCGGGCTCGCCCAGACAGACGAGCGTTGTGCCGCGGTCGATCGCAAGGTCCGGATCGTTCGGGTTCAGTTGTCCGATCATATCGCAGTGCCGTCGCGCCGCCTCGAATTGTCCCCGCCACAAATTACACCAGGCCAAGTTCAGCTGTATGCGCGCGTCCTTGTCGTCCAACGCCGCGGCTTTCTGCACATACCCCCAGGCGCGCTCCCTGAGCGCGGTCAGGGGCATGCCCGCCCGCGAATAAATGGTCAGAGTGTTGTCGATGCGGGCCAGCCAGAGATAGGCGCCGGCGAACTGTGGATCGATTGAGAGCGCTTCCTCAAAGTGCTGGCGGGCCTCCTCGATGCTCGCACCATCATGGGCCGCATAAAAACCGGCCTTCCCCCGCAGAAAACAGTCGTATGCTCTGTGCGATCGAGTCGGCCGGTGTCGGGCAACATCCAGCTCGTCGCGTTCGATGTGCGGAACGATCGCAGCAGCCACCCGGCGTGTTACATCGTCCTGAACCGCGAAGATGTCGGTCACGTCCGCGTCATAGTTCTCGGCCCAGATGTGATGGCGCGAATCGGTATTGATCAACTGGGCGGTTATCCGCACTCGCGACCCCAGCTTACGGACGCTGCCTTCGATCACATATTGCGCACCGAGCTCGCGCCCAACGGCCTTCACATCGAGATTCTTGTCGCGGTACGAGAATGAGGAGTCCCGGGAGATCACCGACAAGGTGCGAAAGCGCGACAGAGCGGTGAGAAGGTCTTCGGCCATGCCATCGCCGAAATATTGCTGTTCCGGGTCGGTGCTTAGGTTCAGGAACGGCAGAACGGCGACAACCGGCTTGAAGGATGCGGACGGGGGCAGAGGGGACGGGGGCGGGCCGGTTCCGTTTCCTACCGCAAAGACCCGCACCGCGATGTCCTTCGCTTGACGCTCCCCAAGGTCGCGGAACGTGAGCGGAAGTTTTCCCTTCACCTGATCATAAACGGTCTGAGAGACGAGAACGCCGTCCGGATCGGCCACACTTTGAATCCGTTCGGCGAGGTTCACATTTTCGCCTTGGATGCCTTTGCCGTCTGCAATGACCTCGCCCAGATGAACGCCGACGCGAAAGTGCAATTGCCCCTCCGCCGGCATGTCCCGGTTGTCGGCGATCATCTTTTCCTGGATCGAGGCTGCGCACCGCACCGCGTTCACTGCGCTGTCGAACTCGGCCAGCAGGGAATCCCCGACCTCTTCGATCAGCCGCCCTTTGCAGCGCAGGATGGTAGGCCGGATCGACACTCGCAGCCGGCGCTTGAATTCCGCGCGCGTTCCGGCTTCATCGCGCCGACATAGCTCGCCATAGCCGACGATGTCGGCGAACAGGATAGCGATGAGTCTGCGCCGCATAGGGATAGGAAATCCAACGCCACGACGGGTCACCGCGAGCAGTGTAGTACGTCTTGACGTCCCGGACCGCCGGGAAGCCGGGGTGATCGGGGGTCGCCGTGCGGCCATGGTAGCCCCGAGTGCGGGTGTTTCGCGAGCGTCAGCGACGTCGCGTCGCGTGCCCGGCGGTCGCGGGCAGGCGCCTACCCGGCGTCGCACGCCGCGGGCCGTCGACGATCAGGGTTACCAAGCGATGCGTTGATCGAACTCGGACGCCGGTGCCGGCTGAGTGTTGGGGTCGAAGCCACCCGTCCCGGCATCGGGTGGGCCCCTCGCGGCGAGCCCCGGGCCGGAGCTGGCGGCGACGGCGCGGGCCCGTAATGTGGTGTTGCAGCTCTACCCCGTCCGAGAGTCCAAGGACCTGGACGACGCCTGTGCCGCGAGGAGTGGCCGCTTCATTGCGCTCCGATCCGCGAGGCAATCTCTTGCCTGTTGCTCATTCGTATTAACTGATCAGAGACTCGTGGCAGGCCGCCATGTGGCTTTATGTCGTCAAGCGTGCATCTTCATCGGCCCTCCAATCGCTTTCCAGGCCGAGTGGCCACCCTTCATGTAGCGGGCGTCGAAGCCCGCATCGCGCAATGCGATCGCGGTGCGGCAGCCGACGTGAAAGCCGTAAGCGCAGTACACCACCACTGGCTTCTCCTTGGAGAGCTCGCCCATCCACTCGCCGACGCGCTCGGGGTCGCGCCAGGTGACGCCGTCGGCGATGTCCTGCTGGCGCGAGACGAAGTGCTTCGGCCGCGTGTCGATGAGCTGCAGCGGCTTGCCTTCCGCCAGCATCGCCCTTACCTCCTCGACGCCGACGCCCGGCAGGTCGCCGAACTCCTCCTGCACCAGCGGCCGCGGCGGCGCCACCTTGCTCGCGTCCTCGTAGCGGCCCTCGACCGCCTGCCAGTCGACATTGCGCAGGAACGTGTCGACGTAGGCCGTCGCGTTCGCGCCGAAGTCTATGTGGTAGGCGTGCTCGTACATGTCGAGCGCGAGCACCGGTATGGCGCTCGCGATCGCCTGGCTATGCTCGGTGGCGTACTGATTGATGAGCCGGCCGTCCCGCGGCATCCAGGACAGCAGCACCCAGCCCGAGCCGCCGCCGAGCGCGTAGCCCATGGCGGAAAACTCGGTGCGCCAGCGCTGCACCGACCCGAAGTCGCGCGCGAGCGCTTCGGACATGGCGTTTGTCACCCTGCCGTCGCCGCCCATGCTCGCGAAGTAGAGCTCGTGCAGCAGCGTGGAATTGAGCGCGACCAGCTCCTCGCGCTTCAGGCCGTTGATGACATAGCCCGGCGTCTTCGCGAAATCGAGCGATTCGAGCTGCTCGGTGATGGCGTTCAGGCGCCGCAGCGCCCCGCCATAGTTGTTCTCATAATGGCTCTCGATGAGCTTCAGCGAGAGGCCGCTCAGCGTCCAGGGACGGCAGTAGATCTGCTTCAATTGATAGCGCATGACGACACCTCCAAGCACAAAGTTGAATTGCGCCGGACGGATCGCGAACATTGTGTAGTGCCCGCATCCGTCACGCGACGCTCACAGGATTGGACGGGGCACCGTCTTGGAGGGATAAAACCCGGGGGTCCTGTTAACCCCCAGAAAAAAGACTACACCTTTGCGGCGCTTTTTACAACTCGCACCGGCCGCGGCGAGCAGCGCAAGCCCTGCGCTCAACGCGCAACGCGCCATCATTCGGTCACCTCGTCCGCACGCAGCAGCGGCGACTGCGGGAGCTGATGTCAACAAATCACATGTATCTCGGGTGGCGCTCGACGCGCCACCAACCTTAAACGAGTAGAATAATTTGGCAGCCGAGCATTCTTTCCACCTGTCGGAGGAACGCATGGTTACACGTCGCAGAGTTTTCCTAGCGCTTGGAGCGAGCGCACTCACGGCGCCATGTGCACTTTTGGCACAACAGGATGTTTCGAGGATCCCGCGGATCGACTATCTGAGCCAAGGATCAGAGGCAGACCGCGGCGTTTTTCTCGGCGCATTCAGGGACGGGCTGCGCGAGTTTGGTTGGATCGACGGCAAGAACATTATCATCGACGTACACTGGGCCCCCGCGTACGAGTTTCCGCAAATCGCCGCGTCTCTGGTCAAGCGCAACCCGGCCGCAATTGTGGGCACGTGCATCCCGTCGACGCGCGCGGCAAAAAACGCCACCGCTACTATTCCGGTGGTCATGTCAGTGAACGGCGACCCAGTCGAATCCGGGCTCGTGGCAAGCCTCGCGCGTCCCGGCGCGAACGTTACCGGCACATCGACGCTGTTCGAAGAACTGATTCCCAAGTGGCTTGAAATTATTACCACGACAGTTCCCAACGCCCGCACTGTTGCGGTGATGGCAAACCCGGAAAGTGTCAGCGATGAATACTGGTGGGCGCAGGTTCAGCAGGCTGCGGAGCGCATTCGTGTGAATGTCGTGCGCGCGGAGGCGCATACCCCAGCAGGCTTGGACCGCGCATTTGCGAGCATGAACAAGCAGCGTGCCGGCGCCTATGTCTTGATGGTCGATGCTTACTTTCTGAACGAGGTGCAACGCATCGTGATGCTGGCGAATGAATACAAACTCCCTGGAGTGTATGGCTTTCGCGAGTACGCGGAGGCGGGCGGCCTTATCAGCTACGGCCTGAGCTACCGCGACTACTTCAAAGGCGTCGCGCGCTACGTCGACAAAGTGCTTAGAGGAACCAAACCGGCCGATCTTCCGGTGGAGCAGCCGACCAAGT
>VBCS01000431.1 GCA_005888955.1 Betaproteobacteria bacterium | reverse complement strand
CCGTCAACGTGTCCTTGGCCAACGAATTCGACACGCCCGTGACGATCTGGGTGGTCGCTGGTCCCTACTCGACCACGCAGGCAACTGCGCTGACGCTGTGGCAGACGGCGCAGCAGATCTATTGGGACGAACGCCTCGGCGTGCAGCTTTCGCTCGAGATCGTCGACGCGACGGCCAATCCCAAGGCGCCGACCTGGTCGGCGTTCACCTGCGGCGCCGGCAACGCCAACGTCACAGCGATCCAGAGTGACATCGGTACGCGGCCGGGGCGCATGAACGTGTACCTGGTCAGCCTGGTCGACGGCTCGACCTCGCGCGGCAACGCCTGCGGTATCGGTGGCGGCTTCGTGGCGATCGCGTCCGGATCGGGCGCCGAATTGCTCGCGCATGAGCTGGGGCACGACTTCGGCGAGCTGGGTGCGAGCGTTCCTGACCGAAGGACAGACGTTCCGCGCGCACCTGCGGCCGAACTCGGCAATCAACGCGGTGTACGGCCTGCGTCCGGGACTGACGACGCGCGCCTGCGATCGCGATACGATGCTCCTCGGCTGTCCCTCGATCGCGAAGCGGATCTGGGCGGATGGCAGCTTTCCACCGAACTGAGGCGATGACCTTGCGTCCGATCGCACGATGGTTGCTTGCCGCTTTCCTGGCGCTGATGAGCGCCGCCGTTGGGGCGCAGACCCGCTTCGGCCTTTCGCCCGACGCGTACGCGGTGTTCAACCGCTGGATGCTGTCGGGGTGCATCGGCGGCGAGGAGGCCGCGTTTCAGGAGGACCTGCGGCGCTATCCGCAGGCGCTCACGCGGGCGTTTGAGCAGGCGATCACCGCGGGTCCGTCGGCGCAGGAACTGCGCGCCGCGCGCGCTGCGGCGGAAGCGCGCTATGCGAGCCGCGCCAAATTTCCCCTCCAGCAATTCCGGATCGTCGGCGTCGACAGCGAAGATCTGGCGCGCTTCAGCCGGGTCTCGCGCCGGCAGTACGTCGACGATCAACTGCGGCGCTTTGCCACCGGCTATCGCTCGAACGCGGTCGCCTGACTAGGCATCGTCGGCGGCGCCAGAGCGCGGGCGCTGCTCGCGCGCATCGCGGGGAATAGCCGCGATCCGCTCGCACCTGCCGCGCGCGAAGCGCTCAAGCGTAGCCCGGGCTGACCGTGCGAGTTCGTCGCCCCGGCCCCGGACTCAAGCACTCCGGGGCAGGCTGCGGCCGGGGCCCAAGTTCAGTGTTGCGAAGACCTATCAACCTGGATCCCGGGCCTCGCTTGCGCTCGCCCGGGATGACGCATCTCTATCGATCGCGTTACACCTGCAATCCTATATCGAAGGTCGCTGCGTAGCCCTGACCATCTGGCTCCGGCGCGAGGAGCAGCTGCCGTCCGCCGCCGCGAAAGATGCCATCGTTGGCGTTGCGCATCCACCGCTGGCTTTGACTCGCGTACGGCTCGGCTGCGTAGACACGCTCGGTCAGCGCTTCGTCGAAATACAGCTGTGAGGTGAAGGCGTAACTTCGCGCCGATGCCGGACCGGTGCGTATCTTGAAGTGCACGTGCACGGCCCTGCCGCCGTAGCAACCCGGATAGATGGTCAGGAATTGCGCGTTTCCCGCCGCGTCGGTGATCTGGTAACCGCGCAGGAACTGCTGGCCGCTGGTCGCGGATCCCCGCACGTCGGAGTATCGGCCGGCCGTATCGCAATGCCAGACGTCGACTTGCGCGCCCGCAAGCGGGCCGCAGCCCGCACCGGAGAGGCGCGATACACTGAACGTCAGGCGCAGCGGCGCGCCCGGCCGGGACGCGCCGCTCCGGGGATCGGACCGGATGTCGGAGCGATTGAGCGCTTCCTCGACAAAAAACGGGCCCTCGGTCTGCTGCGGCCGAGCCACGCAGGAGGGCCGCGCACCACCGGTCATCGGCGCCTGGGCGCGGCCCGGCGTTGCACCGGCCAACAGAGCTACGCCCGATGCGCCGATCAAGGCAAGCGCTTCGCGCCGGCTGAGCAGACGCCCGAGAGCGAGATCACCGTCAATGCGGGTCGATGCCATGGAATGAGCGGACCAGAAAACCTAGGACATCATCCACGAGAGCCGGTTCCGGCGCAACCCGAGCCGAATGATGGCAAAATCGCATCCGTGAGCTCGCGAGATATCACGCTGCAACTCGCAAGCCGCGGCGACGCGGAAGCGATGGCTTCCTTGTCGCGTGATCTGATCGAAGCCGGCCTCGGCTGGCAGTATCGAGCAGAGCGCATCCGCGCGCTCATGAACGACTCCGACACGGCAACGCTGGTCGCCCGCGACCATCGAGTCATCGGTTTCGCCATCATGAGTTTTCACGACGAGCACGCGCATCTCGTGCTCATGGCGGTGCGGCCGTCGGAGCAGCGGCGCGGCATCGCGCGGCGCATGGTGGTCTGGCTCGTCGAATCGGCGATCACGGCCGGAATCGCGTCGATCCATCTCGAGCTGCGCGCCCGGAATGAAGCGGCGTACGCTTTCTATCGGGCGTTGGGCTTCGCGGAAACGCTGCGCCTGCCCGGCTACTACCTCGGACGCGAGACGGCGATTCGCATGCTGCGGTTGTTGCGCGCGCCCAACGTAGTCGTTCCAGCCTGGCGTCCGCCGACGCGTGACGCGCGGTAGCGGCGAGGACTCCGTGCGGCGCACGGAGGTCGCGCGCGGCGAGCGGCATTTCACATCGCGATGGGCGAGTCCTCGTCGACGCATGACAGCGGACGGGCGACGTCTTCGAGCGCGCGCCGTTCGGCCGCAATACCGAGCCACAGCTCCGCAGCCGCGGCGAAAAGCATCAACGCCGCGCCGGCGGCGTAGCCCCAGCCGATCGCGCCCGGGTCGCCGGTACCGATGAGGGTGCCGAAGAGCCAAGGCGCGCCGATGCCGCCGAGCGCGGTGCCCAGCGCGTAGAACAGCGCGATCGCGAGCGCGCGCACTTCGAGCGGGAAACTCTCGCTCACCGTGAGATACGCCGAGCTCGCGGCGGCGGAGGCGAAGAAGAACACCACCGTCCACGCCAGCGTTTGCGTGGCCGCGGTTAACGCGCCATGCACGAACAACAACGCCGTACCGCCGAGCAGGAGCCCCGAGAGCGCGTACGTCGATGCGATCATCGGCTTGCGTCCCCAGGTATCGAACAGGCGTCCCAGCAGCAGCGGCCCGAAGAA
>VBCS01000429.1 GCA_005888955.1 Betaproteobacteria bacterium | reverse complement strand
TCGACCACGTAGCCACCCACCTTCGGGAGGATCGGGATGATGTGCCCGTCCACCTGGGCGTTGTCGGTCGACACGTGGCTGAGGCTGTAGATCCAGCGCCGCACCCCCACAGCCACCAGGCCGAGCAGCACGACACCCATGATAATGAAGATCGTGCGCTTGTTGCCGCCCGATTTGGCCGGCTCTGGCTGCTCGGGAGCGACAGGAGAGGGCCTACCGGGTCGCTGCGCAGCCTCGCGTTCGATCGTCGTAGCCATGTCGTCACTCATCGTTGTGTGCGGTTAGTGAAGGGTCCGGGCGACGCCGCCGGCGCGCGCCAGAGAAATCCGGGCGGTCGCGGCGGCGAAGCGGGCGTCGATCTCGGTATCGCGGGCGCGCACCAAGCCTGCCTGCGCGGTGATCACGTCGATGTTGCCCGCGACCCCCGCCTTGAACCGCTCGCGTGCCTGGCTGAGCTCACTCTCGGCGAGCCGCAGCTCCTCGCGGGCCACCAGCTGTTGCGCCTCGGCGGAGCCGAGATCGAGCAGTGCGGCGTCCACCTCGGCGGCGATCTGTCGGCGCAGGTCGGCCTCGCGCACCTGCGACTCCCGTACCACCGCGTCCTGCTCGTCGAGCCGCGCTTCGCGGTGGAAGCCGTCCAGAATCGGCACGCTCACCTGGAGTGTGAGATCGCGCGTCGCGATCGCGTGCGGCGCCGTCGGCCCGTTCACCCCATAGTCGCCGGCGACCTCGATGCGCGGCAGACGCTCCGCCCGAATGGCCGACCCGGTCTGGCGCGCCGCCGCGGCGCGCGCCTGCTCGGCCCGCAGGTCGGGCCGGTTGGCGAGTGCGGCGCTGACGGCCGAGTCCCGCCGCACGGAAACATCGGCTGCGCCGAGCGACGGCGCGAGTGAATCCGTGAGGGTGAGCGGTGTCGCGGGGTCGAGGCCGAGCGCGCGCGTCACGTCAATGCGCCCGCGGTCCAGCTGGTTCTTGGCCACGAGCAGCAGCCCCTGCGCCCTGGCGAGCTGAGCCTGCGCGCGCGTCACGTCGATCGCCGGGCTCACCCCCGCCGCGCGCTGTGCTTCCGCCAATCCCACGAGCTCCGCGGCAATGGCCGAGTCCGCCTGCCGGGCCCCAACCACCGCCTGCGCGCGCACGGCTTGGACATAGGACACCGCCGCCGTGAGCACCGAGGCCTCGACCGTCACGCCGCGCTCCGCCCGGCTTCCGTCGGCCTGCGCGCCCGCGGCGCGCACGCGCCGCACGCTCGACCAGTCGAACAGCGCTTGGGTCGCGCTGACGCGCGCGTCGTAGTTGTTGAACGGCCCGATCAGCTCCGGGATGCCGGGGAACGAGATGCCGATCGAGCGCGAGTTGAAGGTGCGGTTCAGCCAGAAGCCCCCCACCGAGGCGGAGGGCAGCAGCGCCGCGCGCGCCTGCCGCACCCGAGCGTCCGCCTCGGTGGTGCGCAAGCTGGCGAGCGCGACCACCGGCACCTCGCCGGAAGCGAGCCGCACGGCATCCGCGAACGACAACCGGAGCGGCGCGGTCGGTGCAGGCGCCTGCGCGGCGAGGGGGACGCCCATGGCGACCAGCCATGCGAGTACAGCGACGAGCCGGGAGCTATTGCTTCGCGATGCCATGGAGATACAGGTCGATGTGAGTGTCGAGATACTTCTTGACGTCGAACGCCTCGGGCATGCAGGATCCGAACGCGTGCCGCGCGACCACCGCGTGCATCAGCGGCGACATGGCGAGCTTCGCGGCAACCATGACGTTTACGGGACGGAACTCTCCGTTCTTGATGCCGCGCTCGATCACGCCGGCCATGAGGCGGTGCCCGCGCGTCACGACTTCCTCGTAGTAGAAACGTGTGAGCTCGGGAAAAGTTGCCGCCTCGGCCATCATGAGCTTCGGGATTGCGGCCACCGCCGTCTCCCCCACCAGCCGCCAGTATTCCCGCACCAACTGCTCCACCAGCTCGCGGGCGCTGCCAGTGAACGACTGGGCGAAGGCTTCACCCTTGGCGATGACGGGCACGATCGTCTCCCGCACCACGGCCTTGAACAGGGCTTCCTTACTGTCGAAGTAGAGGTAGACGGTGCCTTTGGTTACACCGGCACGACGCGCCACGTCGGCGAGCTTCGTCGCGGCGAACCCGCGCTCTCCAAACACCTCCAGCGCGGCGGCCACGATCTCTCCCGGCCGGGCGTCCTTACGACGCTTCCAGCGGGGCTTGGATTGGCGCTTCGATGGAGTGACGGCGTGGCTCACAGCAGATCGATCCGGTCGTAATGTTAGTTACTGAACGGTCAGTAAGTAACTTTGGTTCCGCATGCCAGTCAAGGGTAGGCAAGTTCCTGCAATTCAAATTGTTACGCGGTGGGTGCGCGACGCTCGCGATAGAACACGATCAGCCCATTCAGCTTGTTACGCGGTGGGTGCGCGCCGCTCACGATAGAACACGATCAGCCCGGTCCCCGGCGGCGTCGCGCCCACCTGCCGCAGCAGCGTCACGAGCTGGCCCCGATGATAGCTCGAATGGTCGATCGCGTGGCGCAACATCTCGCGGAAGCTGTGCACATACTCGCCGCCGGTACTCGGGCTTACCGTCATGGTCTCCTCCAAACGCCGCTCGCCGAGCCCCGCGAGAAACGCAGCGCGCTCGGCTTCGATGGCCTCCCAGCGCGTGCGCGCCGCGGCGAGCGTCGTCAGATCCCGGCCCTGCGGCACTGCGGGATTCGGTTTCCCGAGCCAGCGGTTGAGCCACAGCTGCTCCGCCCACACGATGTGGCACAGCGTGCCGTGCAGGCCGCCGTGACTGCTCTTCAGGTCGCGGAAATACACGTCGGCGGGTAGCGGCTCGAGCGCCGCGAAGCACCGACGGTTGGCCCACGCGTTGTAGGCGAACAGCTCGCGCACTTCACCGAGGGTCAAG
>VBCS01000079.1 GCA_005888955.1 Betaproteobacteria bacterium | reverse complement strand
AACGTATACACGTCGCCGGAACGCTTACCCGGCGAGGATTTGCAGCCGCCCTTCTCGAGCATCGCGTTCTGGCGTTCCATATCCTCGCTCGGACTACTGCAGCTCTGGGTCTGCAACGCTTGTCCGCCGACGGTTCGGTCGAACTGCCATAATCCGCGACGAAACGCGGGCGGCTCATCCGCGCGCGCCAGATCTGCGGCGACGAGCGTTATCACGAAGAGCAACGATGCCGCGCTGCCCACGGCGCTGCAACCGCCGCGTTTGCGTCGCACCGCGCCCGGATTCGCAAGGCGCATCGGGTTCCTCAGCTCTTCAGGCTAGTCGCCGCGCGCACGCGTTCCGGCGTGAACGGCACGGTGCGCAGGCGCACGCCGGTCGCGTCGAACACCGCGTTGCCGAGCGCAGCCGCGACTGCCGACGCGGCGGCTTCACCCGCGCCGAGCGGCGGATCCTTCGGCCGGTTTACCAGGTCGATCACGATCTCGGGGACGTCGGGAAACCTCAGGATCGGATAGCTCGCCCAATCGACGCTCGTGACGCGCGCGCGGTCAAAAGTGACTTCCTCGAACAGCGCGCGCGACAGCGTCTGCAGAATGCAGCCCTCGATCTGCGCGCGCAGCGCGTCGGGATTGATGACGAGTCCGCAGTCGTGGCCGCAGGCCACGCGCTGCACGCGGATCGCGCCGGATGAGCGATCGACCTCGGCTTCGAGCGCCATCGCGACGTAGGTCTCGTTGTGCTTGTAATGCACGTAGGCGAAGCCGCGGCCGCTCGCGCGCTGACCCTGCGCCGCCCCGGGGGAGGGACGCGGCTGCCAGCGAAACGCCACCGCTGCGCGGCGGATGACTTCGATGCCGCGCGGATCGGACAACGCTTGCAGGCGGAACTCGATCGGATCGCGCTGCGCCGCGGCGGCGAGCTCGTCGGTGAAGCCTTCGACGGCAAAGGAGTTGGCGATCTTGCCCGGCGCGCGCAAGTTCGACGGCCGCAGCGGCGAGCTCTTGAGCCAATGCACCTGCACTTCCTGGTGCGGCACCGCGTAGGGCGGGTCGCCGTTCTGGGAGATGAGCCCGGCCGAGAGCCCTTGCGGTTGGGCGATGCCGGCCGCATCGGGAGCGAGCAGCGGCACGTTGGGCAGATTTGCCGTTGCGCGCGGCAACCACATGTCGGTGCGCCAGGCCGCGATTTTCCCTTCCGCATCCAGCGCGCCTTCGAGCGCGAGGAGTTGCGGCGGCCCCTTCGGATCCCAGCCGTGCTCGTCCTCGCGCATCCACTGTACGCGCACCGGACGGCCGACCGCGCGCGAAAGCAGCGCCGCGTCGGCCGCCGCGTCGTCGTGTCCATTCATGCCGTAACACCCGGCGCCGTCGAGATAGATCAGGCGCACGCTCGCCTGCGGCAGACCGAGGAAGGCGGCGAAGGCCTCGCGGAACTTGTGCGTGGCCTGCGACGCCGTCCAGATCGTCGCCTTGCCTTCGCGCACGTCGGCGACTGCGCACGACGGTCCCATCGAGCCGTGCGTCTGCAGCGGCCAATAATATTCGGCGGTCAGGCGCTTGGCTGCAGCGGCAAGCTGCTGCCGCGCCTCCCCCTTGCGCACCAGATACTCCTCGGCGTCGAACGGGCCGGCACGCATCCACTCGCGCACGCGCTCGTGGCCGATGAGGGCGTTCGGCTCCGACCAGCGCGCCTTGAGCAACCGCGCCGCCTGCACGGCGTCCCATTCGTCCTCGGCGACGACGCCCAGGAAGCTCTCGATGCGCACGACGCGCGCGCCCGGAATGTCCTTGATCGACGCCGCGTCGACCTCCAGCAACTTCGCAGCGACCGAGGGCGGACGTATCGCGCGGCGCAAGGGCTTGCCGACAGTAACATACCTTGCGGGATCTTTCAGCGGCGCCTTGGGGTCGATCTTCATCCCGAAGCGCTTGTCACCGACCAGCGACCCGATCGCGATGCCGGGTCCTCCCGCTTTCGGTCGAATCGTGCCGTCCACTGCTTCGAGCTCCGCCGCCGGCCGGCCGCTCTGCGTCGCGGCCATCCGGATCAATGCCTCGCGCGCGGTCGCGGCCGCCTGCCGAATTTGCACGCCGCCGCGCGTGACGCCGCTGCTGCCGGCGGTAGCGCCCTGGTCCGGTGTCAACGCCGTATCGCCTTCGATCATCGCGATGCGATCGACGGTGATACCGAGCTCTTCGGCCGCCATCTGCCGAATGGCGATGCGCAGGCCCTGGCCCAGATCGACCTTGCCGCAATAGAGCG
>VBCS01000078.1 GCA_005888955.1 Betaproteobacteria bacterium | reverse complement strand
TGTGGGCGCGTTCATCGTGCTCAATGGTGTTGTGGTGCGGACCGTGCATCACTGGCTGGGCGTCCCCTGGCAATTGCACGCGCTCATCGCCTCGCGGCCGCTGCAGGCGGCGCTGACGCTGACTTGGACCGTTGCCGCGCTCGCGGCAATGGTGGTGGCGACCAAGCGGCAGCTGCGCATGCTCTGGCTCATCGGCGCCGGCTTGCTCGCCGCGGTGATCGTCAAGTTATTCGCGATCGACCTTGCGGCCCTGTCGGGGCTTACCCGCGTGGTTGCCTTTCTTGGCGTCGGCGCGCTACTGCTGGTCATAGGCTACGTCGCGCCCCTTCCGCCGACAGCAAAGGCTGGCGCCGATACGTAGTCATTCCTCACCGCAGCGCCGGGCGCGGGAAGTCATCGCGGCACTTCAATCGAGCGCGGCGAGCAGCGCGGGCAGGACAACACCCGCCGCGCCGCGGAGTACGTAATCCGCGGTGGCCGAGAGCGGCGTCGCGTTCGGGTTGATTTCGACGATGATGGCCCCGGAGCGCTGCGCGAGCGCCGGCAACGCGGCGGCGGGGTAGACTTCGGCCGACGTGCCTACGACCAGCAAGACGTTGCAACGCCGGGCTGCATCGTCGGCGGCGGCAAGCGCTTGCTCGGGGAGCATTTCCTCGAACCAAACGACATCGGGCCGCAACAGCGCGCCGCAGTTCGCGCAGTGCGGTACTGCATCGGGCCGCGCGTCCCAATGCCGTACGATCGCGCCTTCGCGCGAGCATTTGACGCGCGTGATATTGCCGTGGAGCTCGATCGGGTTGCGGCTGCCGGCACGCTGGTGGAGTCCATCGACGTTTTGCGTGATGAGCGCAAATTCCGGCACGCGCTGTTCCAGCTCGGCGAGCGCGAGGTGGCCGGCGTTGGGACGAGCCGCGGCGACGTGCTCGCGGCGCCATGCGTACCAGTCCCAGACGAGCTTGGGATTGCGCGCGAACGCCGACGGCGTGGCGAGCTCGCGCGGATCGAACCGCGCCCAGAGCCCGGTCTGCGCATCGCGAAACGTCGCCAGCCCCGACTCGGCAGATATGCCCGCGCCCGTAAGCACGGCAATAAAACGCGCGTCGCGAAGCGCGGCGATTAGATCGCCATCGAACTCGAAAGAGGAAGGTGTCGCCATGCGGATCCGCCGCGCAGTTACGCGACGGGCATCCCACCGGAAGCCGGTTCTGCGCATGCTAAACTCGCTTGATACCCATCGTTGCACTTGTCGCCATGTCCGGCAACACGTTCGGCACGCTGTTCTGCGTCACCTCGTTCGGCGAATCGCACGGGCCAGCGATCGGTTGCGTCGTCGACGGCTGTCCGCCAGGCATGGCGCTCGCCGCCGGCGAGATCCAGCGCGATCTCGACCGCCGCAAACCGGGCACGTCGCGGCATGTGACGCAGCGGCGCGAGTCGGATTCGGTCGAGATCCTCTCCGGCGTGTTCGAGGGCCGCACCACGGGCACGCCGATCGCGCTCTTGATCCGCAACGAAGATCCGCGCAGCAAGGATTACTCCAGCATCGCCGACACGTTTCGGCCGGGGCACGCGGACTATACGTACTGGCAGAAATACGGTATCCGTGATTATCGTGGCGGTGGCCGGCAATCTGCGCGCGAGACCGCCGTGCGAGTCGCCGCCGGAGCGATTGCGAGGAAATGGCTGCGCGAGCGCTACGGCGTGACCATTCGCGGGCATCTGACTCAGCTCGGCCCGAAACCGATCCCGTTCAAAGGCTGGGAGCACGTCGACGCGAATCCCTTCTTCGTCGCCAACGACGCGATCGTGCCGGAGCTCGAGGCGTTCATGGATTCGCTGCGGAAGTCGGGCGATTCCTGCGGTGCGCGCGTCACGGCGGTCGCCGAGGGCGTGCCGGTCGGTTGGGGCGAGCCCGTATACGGCAAGCTCGATGCCGATCTCGCGGGCGCGATGATGGGAATAAACGCCGTGAAGGGCGTCGAAATCGGCGCCGGTTTCGGCAGTATTGCCCAAACCGGTACCGAGCATTCGGACGAGATGACGCCACAGGGCTTCGTGTCCAATCATGCCGGCGGGATCCTCGGCGGCATCTCGACCGGCCAGGATATCGTCGTATCGATCGCGGTCAAACCAACGTCGTCGATCCGCCTCGACCGACGCAGCATCGACAAGGCGGGCAATCCGGTCGTGGTCAATACGCACGGGAGGCACGATCCCTGTGTCGGCATCCGCGCGACGCCGATCGCCGAAGCCATGCTGGCGCTCGTGCTGATGGATCACGCGCTGCGGCACCGCGCGCAGAATGGCGACGTCGTCTGCGCTACTCCGAAAATTGCGGCGCAGGCGCCGGTCGATGTCGTTGCCAGGTTGCGAAGCTTGAGCGCGATCGACGATCCGGATCCGGACGAGGCTTAGGTTCCTTAGCCGCGATTCGGTGCACTGTCACTTCGGTATCTTGCGCGTGACCTGCGCGTCCGCGCCGCCGCGGGCAAAGCGCAAGGTCAGCGGTTGGCCGACCGCGGTTTGCGCCACATCCTGGACAATGCTCCCGGCGGCGGTCGTCACAATACTGTACCCGCGATCGAGCACGCCTTGCGGTCCCAGGTGCTTCAGGCCCAGGTCGAGCCCCGCAAGGCGTCGCGCCAGTGCGGCGACGCGTTCGCTTCCGCCGCGCTGCCAACGCTCCTGGAGGCGATCGAGCGCGGCGCGTCGTTGCGACGGCCCCCGCAGGAGACGCACGAGCGTCTGGCCGCAGAGTGTGAGCTCGCGCTGGCGCAGTGCCTGGCTCGCTGCCGCCGCGCGCGTTAGGCGCTGCGCCAAAGAACCGACGCGCTCGCTTTGCGCCCCGAGCCGCGCGGAGGGATGCACCAGGCGCCGCGACGCGGCGTCGAGCCGCTGCATGCGGACTTCGAGGCTGCGCTCCACGGTGCGCCGCCAGCGCGCGCACAGCGTCGCCGCTGTGGTGAGCAGCGCGGTGCGCTCGAGGACGACCAGGGCCGCAGCGCCTGTTGGCGTCGGTGCGCGCCCATCGGCGACGAAGTCGCAAATCGTGAAGTCGGTCTCGTGGCCGACGCCGCTGACGACGGGGATCCTGGAATCGAGCACCGCGCGCGCGACGATCTCCTCGTTGAACGCCCACAGATCCTCGATCGAACCGCCGCCGCGGCAGACGATCAGCACGTCGACCTCGGCGCGCGTGTTCGCCGCCGCAATCGCGGCGGCGATCTCGACGGCCGCGCCGCTACCCTGAACGGAAGCCGGATAAAGGATCACCGGCAGCGACGGCATTCTTCGAGCGAGTGTCGTCAGCACATCGGAGAGCGCGGCGGCACCACGCGAGGTGATGATGCCGACTGCGCGCGGAAACCGGGGCAGGGCGCGCTTACGTGCCGGCGCGAACCAGCCTGCGGTTTCGAGTCGGGCCTTGAGCCGAGCGAACTGTTCGTAGAGCGCGCCGAGACCGGACACTCGCGCCGTCTCGACATTGAGCTGAAATTCGCCGCGCGCTTCGTAGATCGTCGGTGTCGCGCGCACCTCGACGCGCAAACCATCCTTGAGGGCAAAGCCAAGGAGCTGCGCCTTCTGTCTGAACAGGACACAGCGTACCTGGGCTTGCTCGTCCTTGAGCAGGAAGTAAACGTGGCCGGATGGTGCCCGCGAAAGGTTTGAAACCTCGCCGCTGATCCATGCCAGGCCGAGGTGGCGCTCGATGAGCAGGCGGGCGGAACTCACAAGCAGCGAAACCGGCAGCACTGGCCAAGGCGAAGACGTCTCGTTCATGTGGACGAATCCATAACCAAGGTTCGACAACCGTTTTTCTGCGGGCGATATGTCCAGGACGAAATATGATGCGATACCCACCGATTCATGCAAAAACCGATTTCGACGGCCGATTTCGCGATACCTTGGAGAACTGCGGGCTGATTGATCAACTCAATGAACTGTATGATAAAAATGACGGCGCGGATTTAGGCATGTCAGAGAATATCCTACACTGCGCACTACTTAGCGACCGAATTTACAAGATATGCACATAATTATCCACAGATATTGTGGAAAACGTCACCCGGTTATTGTGGGCCGTGGCCTGCAAAGCCTTATTGGATGCGGTTTGCGACGCATGTGTCCCATGCCTCTGGCATGCTGCTCGATGACGCCCGCGACCCCTGCGACTAGAATGGCTGATGACCACTGTTTGTTCATGAACAAAGCGTGATGACTGCTGCAGCGCCGCAAACGGAGACTGCGCCAAGCTCTAACTTTCTCCGGCAAATCATTGCCGAGGATCTTCGCGCCCGTAAGTACGGCGGCCGAGTCGTTACTCGCTTTCCCCCGGAGCCCAATGGCTACCTGCATATCGGTCACGCGAAGTCGATCTGTCTCAATTTCGGACTCGCCGCGGAGAACGGTGGCGTGTGCCACTTGCGCTTCGACGACACGAACCCCGTCAAGGAGGACGTGGAGTACGAGGAATCGATCAAGGATGCGGTGCACTGGCTGGGTTACGACTGGGGACCGCATCTTTACCATGCCTCCGACTATTTCGAGCGGCTCTACGAATTCGCGCGGCACTTCATCAAGGCGGGCCTGGCCTATGTGGATAGCTCGAACCCGGAGGAGATGCGGCGTCTGCGCGGAACGCTGACCGAACCCGGCCGGCCGAGCATTTACCGCGAACGGTCGATAGAAGAGAACCTGGACCTCTTCCGGCGGATGAAAGAGGGCGAATTTCCCGACGGCGCGCATGTGCTTCGTCTCAACATCGACTTGGCCAGCCCGAACATCAACCTGCGCGACCCGGCGATCTACCGTATCCGGCACACGCCGCATCATCGCACCGGAGACAAGTGGTGCGTATATCCGCTCTACGACTACACCCACTGCATCTCCGACGCGCTTGAACGCATCACGCATTCGCTGTGCACGCTCGAGTTCCAGGATCACCGGCCGCTCTACGATTGGGTGATCGAGCAGCTCGCGGAAGCGGGATTGCTGCAACGCCCCCTGCCGCACCAGTACGAGTTCGCTCGGCTCAATCTCACCTACACGGTGATGAGCAAGCGCAAATTGATCGAGCTCGTCGAAGGCAAGTACGTCGACGGCTGGGACGATCCACGCATGCCGACGCTCGTCGGTCTGCGCCGGCGCGGGTACACGCCCGAAGCCATCCGGCTTTTCGCCGAACGCATCGGCGTATCCAAGGCGCATCAATGGATCGATATCGGCATGCTCGAGGACTGCCTGCGCGAAGATTTGAATGTCCGCGCCGAGCGGCGTATCGCGGTGCTCGATCCGATCAAGCTCGTCATCGACAACTATCCGGCCGACCGCGAGGAGGAGTGCATCGCGCCCAATCATCCTCAGAAACCCGAGCTGGGTCGGCGCTCACTCCCCTTCGCCCGCGAGCTCTGGATCGAGCGCGACGATTATGAGGAAGCCCCGCCCAAAGGCTACTTCCGCCTCTCGCCGGGCGCGGAAGTTCGCCTGCGCTACGGCTACATCGTCAAATGCCTTGGCGCCGAGCGCGACGTCGAAGACAACGTGGTCGCCGTGCATTGCACGTACGATCCGGACACGAGGAGCGGCACCCCGGGTGCCGAAAGACGCAAGGTGAAGGGAAACATTCATTGGCTTGCCGTGCGCAGCGCGCAATCGGCAGAAGTCCGCCTGTACGATCGGCTGTTCATCGTGCCGCAGCCGGGACGGGCAACGCAGCCCAATGAAGCCGGCGCGAACAGCGGCGGGCCGGCCCGCGTGGCCAGCACGGGACCGGACACGATCTTCGATGACCATGTGCCGTTTGACGAGGCGACCGAGCGGAACTACCTCGACGATCTGAATCCGGAGGCCAGAAAAACGGCCAAGGCGTACGTCGAGCCCGCGCTCGTTTCGGCGCCCCGCGAGGCCCGCTACCAGTTCGAGCGGCACGGGTATTTCATCGCCGACGCGATTGACCATGATCCATCTCGCCCTGTGTTCAACCGCGCGGTGACGCTGCGCGACTCCTGGGGCAAGGAAGGATCGGCCAAGCGTCCCTAGCGGACGCGATGTCGCCGCTTCGCCGCAAGCGTTAATATCGTTTTCGCGCGGCCGGAAGCTGAACGATTCGTCCGGTCTCTCGCGCGGGAGGAGCCCATGAAACGCGTCGTGCTGTTCCTGCTCACCAACCTCGCGGTGCTGGTCGTGCTCTCGATCGTCACCAACCTGCTCGGGCTCAATCCTGGGCGCGCTGCTGGTGTTCTCGGCCATCATCGGTTTTGGCGGCGCGTTCATATCGCTCCTGATGTCGAAGACGATCGCCAAGTGGTCGACAGGCGCGCAGGTCATCAGCGAACCGCGCAGCGAAGCCGAGACGTGGCTTCTGGCGACCGTGAAGAAGCTAGCCGACCGCGCCGGAGTCGCGGTGCCCGAGGTGGCGATCTACGAAGGCGAGCCGAATGCATTCGCCACGGGGGCGTTCAAGAATTCCGCGCTGGTTGCCGTGTCGACGGGCTTGCTCAATGCCATGTCGCGCGAAGAGATCGAAGCCGTACTCGGTCACGAAATGGCGCACGTTGCCAACGGCGACATGGTGACGCTGACGCTCATACAGGGCGTGGTCAATACCTTCGTCGTCTTCCTTGCGCGCGTCGTAGGCAGCATCGTCGACAAGACCGTGTTCCGCACCGAGCGCGGCATCGGCCCCGGCTATTACGTAACGGTTCTGGTATGCGAGATCGTATTCGGCGTGCTCGCAAGCATCATCGTCGCCTGGTTCTCCCGCCAGCGTGAAT
>VBCS01000428.1 GCA_005888955.1 Betaproteobacteria bacterium | reverse complement strand
CCTTTCGCTCCCAAGGAGGCTCTGCCGCGGCGCGACGATATGCGGCGCACCCGACGCGGCCGCGCGCGAGGCGCCAAGCCGCGTGAAGTCGTGAAGACGGCCCTCGCGGTGCAGGCGCGCGACGGTCATGTACATGTCTTCATGCCACCGCTTACGCGACTGGAGGATTACGCCGCGCTCCTTGCCGCGATCGAGGACACCGCCCATGCCGCAGCCTTGGCGGTGGTCGTCGAGGGCTACGCACCGCCGCGCGACGTCCGGATAAGGGTGCTGAGCGTCACGGCCGATCCCGGCGTCATCGAGGTCAACATCCAACCCGCAGCGTCGTGGCATGAATTGATCACGACCACGGTGACGTTGTACGAGGAAGCGCGGCAATCCCGCCTCGGCACCGAGAAATTCATGCTCGACGGCCGCCACACCGGTACCGGCGGCGGCAACCACGTGACGCTGGGCGGCGCCACACCGGCCGAAAGTCCTCTGCTGCGGCGCCCCGACCTGCTGCAGAGCCTGATTGCGTACTGGCAGAACCATCCTTCGCTCTCGTACCTGTTTTCCGGCATGTTCATCGGGCCGACCAGCCAGGCGCCACGCGTCGACGAGGCGCGCGACGATCGCCTGTACGAGCTCGAGATCGCGTTTCAACAGCTCGAGCGCAAGCATCGCGCGGGAGAAGATTCGGCGCAGCCGTGGCTAGTCGACCGCCTGTTGCGGCATCTCTTGACCGATCTCACGGGCAATACTCACCGCAGCGAGTTTTCCATCGACAAGCTCTATTCGCCCGACACTCCGACGGGGCGGCTCGGACTGCTCGAATTCCGCGCGTTCGAGATGCCGCCGCACGCGCGGATGAGCGCGGTGCAGATGCTGCTGTTGCGCGCGCTGGTGGCACGCTTCTGGCAGCAGCCGTACCGGGGCAAGCTGGTACGCTGGGGCACGGCGCTGCACGACCGCTGGTTGCTGCCGCATTTCGTCGCCGCGGACTTCCGCGATGTCGTCGCCGACCTGAACGCATTCGGCTACGCCTTCGACGCGGCGTGGATCGATCCCTTCGTCGAGTTCCGCTTTCCGCGGTTCGGCACGGTGAGCTACGCCGGCGTGACCATCGAGCTGCGGCAGGCGATCGAGCCGTGGCACGTGCTCGGCGAGCAGATCAGCGCCGGCGGCACCGCACGCTTTGTCGATTCCTCCGTCGAGCGTTTGCAGATCAAGGTCAGCGGCATGGTGCCCGGTCGTCACGCGGTGACGTGCAACCGGCGCGCGCTACCGCTGACGGAGACGGGTGTGCCCGGAGAACTGGTGGCCGGCGTGCGCTTCCGTGCCTGGAACCAGCCGTCCGCGCTGCACCCGACCATCGAAGTGCAGGCGCCGCTCACCTTTGATCTCGTCGATACCTGGGCCGGCCGCGCGTTGGGCGGTTGCACGTATCACGTGGCGCATCCGGGCGGGCGCAACTACGCGACATTCCCGGTCAACGCCAACGAAGCTGAGGCGCGACGCATCGCGCGCTTCTGGACGCACGGCCACACGCCCGGACCGATGCTCGTGCGCGCCGAGGCGCTGAATCCGGCGTTGCCGACCACGCTCGATCTGCGCTGGCAACCGGTGCGAAAGCGGCGTTAGAACAGCATTCGTAAGTCGCGCTCGATGGCTACCGTACGCACCCGCTTCGCGCCGAGCCCCACCGGCTTCCTGCATCTGGGCAGCGCCCGCACGGCGCTGTTCGCGTGGGCCTTCGCGCGGCGTCACGGCGGACAGTTCATCCTGCGCATCGAGGACACCGATGTCGAGCGCTCCACCAAGGAGGCGATCAAGGCGATCCTCGATGCGATGGCGTGGCTGGATCTCGATTACGACGAAGGCCCCTACTATCAGATGCAGCGGCTCGACCGTTACAAGATAGTCCTCGACGACATGCTCGAGCGCGGTCTCGCGTACCGCTGCTACACGACGCCGCAGGAGCTCGAAGCGCTGCGCGCGGAGCAGATGGCGCGCGGCGAAAAGCCACGCTACGACGGCCGCTGGCGGCCGGAAAATCTGCAGCCCGGCCAGACCCCGCCCGCGGGTATTGCGCCCGTTTATCGCTTCAAGAACCCAACGCAGGGAAGCGTTGCCTGGGACGATCAGGTCAAGGGTCATATCGAGATCAGCAATGCCGAGCTCGACGATCTGGTTATCGTGCGCGGCGATGGCATTCCGACGTACAACTTTGGCGTCATCGTCGATGACCTCGACATGGGCATCACCCACGTGATTCGCGGCGATGATCACGTCAACAATACGCCGCGGCAGATCAACGTCATCCGCGCGCTGGGCGCCGAGCCGCCCGTGTACGGACATCTGCCGACGGTCCTGGGCGCCGACGGAACCAAGCTGTCCAAGCGCCACGGCGCAGTGAGCGTGATGCAATATGCCGAGGACGGATTTCTGCCCGACGCGATGATCAACGCTCTCGCTCGTCTGGGATGGTCGCACGGCGACGACGAGGTCTTCAGCCGCGCGCAGCTCGTCGAGTGGTTCGACATCGGGCATGTCCACGCCGCGCCGGCGCGCTTCGACGGCGACAAGCTGCGTTGGGTCAACCACGAGCACATCAAGCGGCTTCCCGACGCAGCGCTCGGCGAGCGGCTGCGCCCGTTTCTGGAGAAAGCGAAACTGGACGTATCGAATGGCCCGCCGCCCGCGAGTGTCGCCGCGCTGCTGCGCGACCGCGCTCCGACGCTCGTAAGAATGGCTCAGGAAGCGGAGTACTTCTACGGGGTCACGCCAGGCATGAGGGAGGTCCAGGAGAAGTTCGCCGCAAAGGTCGATGATGCGGTTCGGTCCGCGCTGGGGGACCTTTGCACGACCTTCCAGAGGATCGACTGGACGCGCGAAGCAATCGGGTCCGCGATCAAGGCGACCGCCGCGAAGCATGGCCTGAAGCCACCGCAAGTCATGATGGCCGTGCGCACGCTCGTTACGGGGACGCCGCAGACGCCGGCGATCGACGCGGTGCTCGTGCTCATCGGACGCGACCGCACCGTCGAGAGGCTCGGGCGGGGATTGGCGACATAGCGCAACCCGCGGGGCTTTGCTCGTTGTATGCACCGCTGGGTCGCGCTCGTCTCAGGAGAACGTCTGCTGACGCGCCGTTGCGGTCCGACGATTTTGCGCAAAGCCGACGTTTGCCGGGGGAAGCAGCCAATGGATCCTAGAAATCTGCAAAGCGAACCCCTGTGGAGCTGCGCTGCTCCCTGCACTGACGCGAACCGCCAGTTCCGCGGGAACCAGGTGACGTAACGTCGGAGAACAGGCATAGCGGGAAGGCCCTCGGCGGCGGCGATCGTCGGCCGAAGCTTCAGACTCCTCGAAGCGCGCCGCGCTCCTAGGATCTGCGGGGCCAATGCGTGCATCAGACGCCGCGTCCCATTGCCAGGCCATAAGGCCATGTTTATGCGAATAAACAGGCTCTCGCGCGAGGTTTTCGCTGCGAGTACACCCGCCATTCGCGATACTCGGTGCCCGCCGGTGCGAACTGAGGCGTTGTCCTGCGAACATGCTGTGCTCGCACG
>VBCS01000427.1 GCA_005888955.1 Betaproteobacteria bacterium | reverse complement strand
GGATGCTACCGATCGAGGCGCTGGCGTACGGCGACCACGATCCGGAGTATCTCGATTGGGTCGACACCGAAGAAAAGCGCCTTGGCATGATCGACGAGCTGCCGATCGCCGCGGTGCTGATTCACCGCTTCTGGCAGGCGCGACGCAACGGTGAAGGCGTCAACCGCGCCGAACGCCGCGCCCAGCGGCGCGAAGCCAGCCGCAAAGTGCGGCAGCGGCTGCACTAGCTACGCGTCGCCACGTCCCAGCTGCAGGCGATATTGCCCGATACCTTCGCTATATTCCTTCCTGTATTCCTTCGACACGCCGGGCTGCGGCCCTGCAGCATTCTTGCGCGTCGCCTTAAGCACCAATGCCGCGAGCAACAGAACGATCGATCCGATAAGCACCGGCATTCTCAAGTCGTCGATTGTCATATCGGTGGCCGCCGCAAAAACGGGCGTGACCGCCAGACTTCCGATCAGCAGGCCGGCGATGAAGTCGCTGGTCCGTCGCAACGATTCTTTGACCTTGTTGAATCTCCGTTTCATCGGCAACTCCCGATTGGGTGATATCACGGTCCCAATCTAGTCGCGCGACGTGGCGCGCGAAAGCGGCCACAGTCTGATTTATCCGTAGGAGAGCGTCCGATTTCGGCGTCGGACAAATACTTCGACGATCTACGAATCAACGCGTTGCGGAGCGCAGGAAATCGAAGTCGCAACCTTCCTCGGCCTGCAACACGCGCTCCGCGTACAGGCGTTGATAGCCGCGCGGCGGCAATGGCGAAGCGCGCCATTGCGCCTTGCGTCGCGCGAGTACGGCGGTATCGACCTCGAGGTCGAGACTGCGCTCGCGCACGGAGAGCCGGATGCGATCGCCGGTTTGCACCAGCGCAAGCGGGCCGCCGATCGCCGCTTCGGGTGACACGTGCAACACGACGGTGCCATAGGCCGTGCCGCTCATGCGCGCGTCGGAGATGCGTACCATGTCCTTCACGCCTGCGCGCGCAAGCCGTGCGGGAATCGGCAGGTAGCCCGCTTCGGGCATGCCGTAGCCGCTCTTCGGCCCCGCGTTCTGCATGATGAGAAAATCGTCGGGCTCGACGTCGAGCGCGGGATCGTCGATACGTGCGGCGAGGTCAGAAGGCGAGCTGAACACGACCGCACGGCCGGTGCGCTCGAAGAGCCGCGCGTCGGCCGCCGAGCGCTTGAGGATGGCGCCGTTCGGCGCCAGCGAGCCGAACAGCGCGACCAGACCGCCGGCCGGAGTAAAGGGAGCAGCAAGCGTGCGGATGATCGCCCGATCGACCCCTTCGGGCGGCGCGGCGAGCCGCTCGGCCAGGCGCTCGCCGGTGACGGTGAGGCAATCGAGATCGAGCAGGGGCTTCAACTCGTGCAGCACGGCGCTCATGCCACCTGCGGCGAAGAAATCCTCCATGTAATGCGCGCCGGTAGGTTTCAGATCGACCAGCACCGGCGTCGCGTCGGAGAGCTCGTTCAGATGCTTGAGCGATACGGGAATGCCGAGGCGGCCGGCGATCGCGGTGAGATGAATGATCGCATTGGTCGAGCCTCCGATCGCAAGCAGCACCTTAAGCGCATTCTCGACCGCGGCCGGTGTGACGATACGATCGATCGTCAGCCGCGAGCGTGCGAGCGCGACCGCCGCGCGGCCGGTCGCCTCCGCTGCGCGCAATCGATCGGCGTGTACCGCCGGAATCGCGGCGGTCCCCGGCAGCAGCATGCCGAGGGCTTCCGCGACACAGGCCATCGTGCTCGCGGTGCCCATCACCGCGCAAGTTCCCGCGGTCGTCGCCAGCTTCGTCTCGACGCGATCGAGCGTTGTGCGATCGATCTCGTCGCTGCGGAACTTCGCCCAGAAGCGCCGGCAATCGGTACAGGCGCCAAGCCGTTCGCCGTCGTGGCGCGCGGTCAGCATCGGCCCGGCGACGAGCCCGATCGCCGGCACGCCGGCCGACGCGGCGCCCATCAATTGCGCGGGGACGGTCTTGTCACAGCCGCCGACCAGAACAACTGCGTCCAGCGGCTGCGCCCGGCACATTTCCTCGACGTCCATCGCCATGAGGTTGCGATACATCAGACTCGTCGGATGGAGGAAGACTTCGCCGAGCGAAATCGTCGGAAACGCGAGCGGCAGGCCACCCGCCGCGAGAACGCCGCGCTTGACCGCGTCGATCAGCTCCGGGAAATGGCGGTGGCAATTGTTCAAATCGGAAGCAGCGCTTGCGATCCCGATCGTGGGCTCTGCCAGCAGCGCCGTCGAATAGCCCATCGAGCGGGCGAACGACCGGCGCAGGAACAGCGCGAAGCCGGCATCGCCGTAATGGGTGAGGCCGCGCGCGAGGCCCTGCGGCTTGTCGTCGGACATGTGCTGCGGTTCGCGTGCGTCTACGTCTTATCTGCCGGCGCGCGGCTATCTCGCAAACGAGCTCTCCGTGCAGCTGCCGATCCGCCGGCTCGATGCGGTGACCGTAACGCCGGCCGAGCGGATGGTGCCGGTGGCCGAGTCACCCCGATACGTGGCCGAGACGGCGCTGGTCTGCTCATCGTCGCCCAGGCGGCAGGTCATCGTATAGTTGACGCTGTCGCCCGACTGCGTGAAGTCCGCATAGTGGCAGATGCCGTCGACGCGCGACGACTTGCCCCGCAGCAGCTTCTCCATCTCGGCAATGTCCATGCGTGTGTAACATTTGGCACTGGCCGAGTGCGCCTGCCCGTCGGCGGTGACGGTCGTTTCCCACAAGCCTTCGTTCATGTTGAGCGTTGCGCCCGCAGGCATCGCGGCGAGCGCTGCCAAAACGGCCAGTGCGACGATGGGCGGCGCCAGGAATCTCATGCATTGCTCCCGAGCCGTCATTGTAGCCGAGTAAGGCGGAATCACTGGGCTCCGCCGATTTCACCGCGCTCCGTGCGGGACAAGCTGCGGCGCTTGGCCGGAGCTACCGGCAGGCGAGGGTGGAGGGGTCGACCGTTGGTGGAGAGGTCAACCGTTGCACGGAGTCGGACGTTAGGCAGCCGAGTGCTCGGTAACCATCGAGCCGGCACGTGGATACAGCTCCCCCGACCCTTGCCGCGTCACGGCAGCTTGATCTTGCCGCCGCCGAGGCCCCCGGGCGGCAATCCGCCAGTCAACCCCGCGGCCGCTCCGGCGCCGGGCAACACGATCGAGGACGACGCCTGCCGGCGCAATTCCTGCAACTCGCGCACCGCGCGCTCGACGCCGACTTTTGCGGCTTCGCCGTAGTTTTCGATGGCTTCGGTGAGGTTTTTGGCATCGACTTCGAAGCTGATCGGCAACGGTCCCATGTTCGTGAGGATCTGGGCCTCGCCGATGAAGAGCGTCGGCCGCGCGGCATCGGCAGACCCGTCGGCCTTCACCGGGACCAGGACGCGCAATGTTCCGGCGGCGCGGTCGGTGTAGATTTCCTCGCGATAAAGCGAGGCCGCGTCCATTCTGGCTTCGCCGGCGCGTGCACCGGTTTGCTCTGCCATGGCTTGCTCCCGGAGGCTTGATGGTAGCGATTGTAGCAAACCGGACTGCGCCGCCGCCGGCTCAAGCCTGTGGATGGCTGGAGTCCCGACCTCGATAGGCTGCGTGGATACTTGCGGGATTCTTTGACGAACTCGAGTGCGCAGAGCTAGTCTAATCGGGTACCTGAAGGAGGCATCTTATGAAACGATTTGCAATGATTGTTCTCGCCGTCATCGGTTTGGTGGGCGGCATCGGTGTTGCCAGTGCGCAGATGCACAGCGGCGGTTCGCACGGCGGCGGTGGCTCGCACGCGAGCGGCCAGTGGCATTCCGGAGGAAGCTGGAATGGCGGTAACTGGCGCGGTGGCAACTGGCACGGCGGATCGCGCGTCTTCGTCGGCGTGGGTTTCGGCGCCCCGTGGTGGGGATGGTGGCCGGGCTACTACCCGCTCTATTACCCCTACTACGGGTCCTACGGCTACTACCCTAACCCCGCATACTATTCCTATGATTATGCAGAGCCGAGCTACATTCAGCAGGACGACTCCGCATACCAGCCGCGCAGTGGGCAGCGTGGCGACTATTCGTACTACTGCCCTGATCCGGCAGGCTATTACCCGCAAGTCCAAACCTGCGCCCAGGGGTGGCTGCGCGTCGTTCCGCCGAGCGCGCCCGGGCCCGGCGCTCCCGCGCAGCGCTGAGGAGATGACATGAGCGCACGCTTACACCTCGCAACCTTGGCCGGCGCACTCCTTCTGGTCGGCTGCGTGACGGTACCGACCGGTCCGGCGGTCATGGCTCTCCCCGGAACGGCGAAGAGCTTCGATCAATTTCGCGCCGACGATGTCTCCTGCCGGCAATACGCACAGTACTCGCTGGGGCCGGGCGCGGAGCAGGTCGCAGCGAATGCCGCGACGGCGAACGCCGTCGGCGGTACGGTATTGGGCGCTGCAGCCGGCGCGATCATCGGTTCGGCCACGGGGCGTGCCGGCCCGGGCGCCGCGATCGGTGCCGGCACCGGGTTGCTCCTGGGCAGTGCGGCAGGAAGCAACGCATATGGGTACTCGTACTACGGCATGCAGCGGCGTTACGACATGGCGTATGTGCAGTGCATGTACGCCAAGGGCAACCAGGTCCCGTCGGGGCCGAGATATGGACCTCGTCCCTACTACGGCCCTCCCGTGCCGCCGGCCGGCTGAGCACTGATCGAGCCGAAGCTAGCGAGCCGCCGCGCTTTACCGCCGGCGGCTTTTTTTCACGCTGTATTTAACTTGACTGTTAAATACGAATGGGCTAATGTCACGCTGAAGCTCGTCACCATGACTACGCCGTCGCGCCGCTCGTTATCTTCGGACCTGGACGAGACTTTCGCCGCGCTCGCCGACCCGACGCGGCGCGCGATATTGACGCGGCTCGCACGCGGCGAGGCTGCAGTCGGCGATCTCGCCCAACCGTTCGACATCTCGCTGCCGGCGGTGTCGCGCCACCTGCGGGTGCTCGAGCGCGCCCGCCTGATCGAGCGGCGCGTCGACGCGCAATGGCGCGTGTGCCGGCTGCGGCCGGCGCCGCTGCGGGTCGCCGCGAACTGGATCGACCACTACCGACGCTTCTGGGAAGAGCGGCTGGACGATCTGGCCGCGCTTCTGGAACAACCGCAACCCAAGAGGAGAAAACGATGACAGCCCGCGACACTTTCGACCTGACGGTTTCACGGACGATCCGCGCGCCGCGACAGAAGGTTTTCGAAGCATTCGTCAAGCCGGAGCTGCTCCAGCGATGGTTCGGGCCCCGGGGCTTCAAGGTCACCGACGCTTCACTCGAGCCGCGCGTCGGCGGTCGCTATCGCGTGACGATGCGCCCGCGTACGGGCGAGGCGTACACGGTCGGCGGCGAATATCGCGAGATCAAGGCGCCGGAGCGCCTCGTCT
>VBCS01000072.1 GCA_005888955.1 Betaproteobacteria bacterium | reverse complement strand
GCTTTATCGGCCATTCACCTGCCTTGGATGCCTCGAAGCCAACGGGGGCTCGAATACACTTTACAGGCCTTAAGCCCGGCTCTGCAAGACTTTATCGATCAGCCCGTACTCCAGCGCCTCGTCGGGGGTGAGGAAATTGTCACGGTCGGTGTCGCGCTCGATCTGCTCGATCGGTTTGCCGGTGTGCTGGGCAAGGAGGCGGTTGAGCCGCTCGCGCAGGTTCAGGATGTACTTGGCGTGGATCGCGATGTCCGAGGCCTGGCCCTGGAAACCGCCCAGCGGCTGATGGATGAGGACGGTCGAGTTGGGCAACGCGAAGCGCTTGCCTTTTGCTCCCGCACCAAGAAGGAACGCCCCCATGCTGGCGGCCATGCCGATGCACAGCGTAGATACGTCGGGCTTGATGAACTGCATCGTGTCGTAGATGGCAAATCCCGCGGCGATCGAGCCGCCGGGTGAGTTGATGTAGAAGTTGATGTCCTTGTCGGGGTTTTCCGATTCCAGGAACAGCATCTGCGCCACCACGAGATTGGCGGTGTTCTCGTCGACCGCGCCGACCAGGAAGATCACCCGCTCCTTCAGCAGCCGCGAGTAGATGTCGTAAGCCCGCTCGCCGCGCCCGCTCTGCTCGATCACCATCGGGATCAAGCCGAGTCCCTTCGGTTCCGCGTTCCAGCCCTTGCTCATCGCTCCCTCACCCGCCTCGGTTGTCGCATTGTCCGCTACGATTTGACAGCTGTTGCCCGGTACGTGCTCAAGCGGTCGCCGGCTCCATCAGCGCCGCGAAAGCTGCCGGCTGCTCCTCGACTCGCGCGCGCTGCAGCACCCAGTCGATCACGTTGCGTTGGACTGCTCGTACCTCGTATTCGTTCAGGCGGTCGGGTTGCTCGTAATGCCAACGGATCACCGCCTCCGGCTGTTCGAAACTCTGGGCCGCTTCCTCGACCAGTGCACGGATCTGCTCCGGTCGTGCCTGCAGCTGGTGCTGACGGACGACTTCGTTCAGCACGAGACTGAACGCAACGCGTTCCTCGGCCTGCGGCCGGAAAGCGTCCTCCGGCAGCTCGAGCTCCTCGGTCTTGACGCCGCGGTTCTTGAGCTCGGCAATGGCGCGCTCACGCAAGCTTTGCGCTTCGAGCTCGACCAGCGACCTGGGAACCAGGAGCTCCGACGTGGACTGCAGCGCCTTCATCACCTGGTCTTTCAACACGCCCTCGATCTTGCGTCGGAGCTCGACCCCGAGATTCGCGGCAATCTCCGCGCGCAACTCGTCGAGGTTGCCGCTGGCGATGCCAAAATTCTTTGCGAATTCCGCGTCGATCGGAGGCAGGTGCGGCTCGCTGATCGATTTCACCGTCAGCGCGAACTCGGCGTGCTTGCCGGCGACTTCCTTGCCGTGATAGTCCGCCGGAAATGTCAGCGAGAACCTTTTCTGCTCTCCGGCCACCATGCCGGAGAGCGCGGACTCGAACTCGGGCAGCATCTTGCCCTCGCCCAGCGTGATCGCGAAATCGCGCCCCTGGCCGCCGGGAAACTCCGTGCCATCGATCGTGCCGGTAAAGTCGACGATCACGCGGTCGTCTGCCTGCACCGGCCGCGTCACCGGCTCGTAGCGCGCGCGTTGCCGGCGCAAGATCTCGATCGTGCGGTTGACATCTGCGGGCGTCACCTCTGCAACCGGTCGCGTAATTGTTACGGCCGCCAGATCGCCGAGCTTGATCTCGGGATACACTTCGAATACCGCCGAAAACGCGAACTCGTCCTCCGCCACATCCGGCTTGGGCTCGATGCGCGGATAGCCGGCGACGCGTAGGTTCTGCGTGCGGATCGCGTCGTTCAGGCTTGCCTGCACCGTGTCGGAGATCACATCCGAGCGCACCTGCGGCCCATACTGCTGCGCGACCATCTTCAGCGGTACCTTGCCAGGGCGAAATCCCGGGATCTTCGCCGTCTTGGCAAGCTGCGCGAGACGCTTCTGGATCTCGCCCTCGATCTGCGCCTTCGGCACGGCGACGTGCAGCCGTCGCTCGAGCTGGCCAAGCGTCTCAAGAGTCATTTGCATACGCTACGATTCCTTGCTATGTTGCGACGGTGCCTTTGCCACAGCGCGTTGGTGCGAAAGGAGAGACTCGAACTCTCACGCCTTTCGGCTCCGGCTCCTAAGGCCGGTGCGTCTACCAATTCCGCCACTTTCGCAACCGGTTTCGCCAAACAAATAATTGTAGCGCAAAGCGTGTGCCCGCGCCATGAAGCGCGGCGGCATCGAGCGCGGCGGACGCTCCGATTCTAGCGTGCGCTTTGCCGCGAAAGCGGCGCAATCCGTGTCTGTTGCCCATTACGAGAACTTTCCCGTCGCGTCGCGGCTCATCCCCGCGCCGCTGCGGCCCGCCGTTGTTGCGATCTATGCGTTTGCGCGCGCAGCCGACGATATTGCCGACGAAGGCAACGCTCCGCCCGCGGCGCGCCTGGCCCAGCTCGATCATTTTGGCGCGATGCTCGAGCGCATCGAATGCGGCGACGTGCCCGCCGAAGAGCCATTCGCCGCCATCGGCGCGGCGATCGGTCGTCATGCCCTTCCGCTGCAGCACTTTCGCGATCTGCTGTCCGCCTTCCGGCAGGACGTCGTTCAGCCGCGTTACGCGGAGTTTGCCCAGGTTCTCGACTATTGCTCGCGCTCGGCCAATCCGATCGGCCGCCTGCTGCTCCGTCTTTACCATGCAGACGATGTGGAGCATTGCCGGCTTGCGGATGCGATCTGCACCGGGCTGCAACTCACGAACTTCTGGCAGGACGTCGCACTCGATTGGCGCAAGGGGCGCGTCTACCTTCCCGCGGAAGACCTCGCGCGTTTCGGCGTCGCCGAGGCGCAGATCGGCGAGGGTCGCTGTGATGCACGCTGGTCGCAGCTCATGGCATTCGAGGTGGCGCGCGCGCGCGCGCTGCTCGACGCGGGACGACCGCTCGCGCGGGCGCTGCCGCTGCGCCTCGCGCTGGAGCTCAAGTTCGTGCTCGCCGGGGGCTTGAGAATCCTCGCCGCGATCGACGCCGTGCAGGGCGACATCTTTCGCCAGCGACCGCAACTCTCCCGCCGCGATTGGGCGGCCATGACGGCATCGGTGCTGACGCGATGACTCCGGATGCCTACTGCGAAGAAAAAGCCGCGCGCAGCGGTTCGAGCTTTTACTACAGCTTCCGCTTTCTTCCGCCGGAGCGCCGGCGCGCGATCATCGCGTTGTATGCATTCTGCCGCGAAGTCGACGACGTCGTTGACGAAGTCACCGATCCGGGCGTCGCGCGGCTCAAGCTCCATTCAAGCTGCGGCAGGAGTATTTGCTAGCGGTCATCGACGGCATGACTATGGATCTCGACCGCAATCGTTACCTCGATTTCGCGGCACTCGAGCGCTACTGTCATTGCGTTGCCGGCGTCGTCGGACTCATGTCCGCGGAGATTTTCGGCTACGTTGAACCTGCGACGCGTGATTACGCGCGCGACCTCGGCGTCGCCTTCCAGCTGACCAACATCATCCGCGATGTCGGCGAAGACGCGAGGCGCGGCCGCATCTACCTGCCGCAGGATGAGCTCCAAAGTCATGGCGTCGCCGCTGCGGATATCTTCCAGCGCCGCGTCACGCCTGCATTCACCGCGCTGATGGCGCAGCAGGTCGCGCGTGCGCGCGCGTTCTACTCCCGGGCGCTGGCCGCCCTGCCCTCAATCGACCGCCGCGCGCAACGGCCGGGCCTCGTCATGGCGGCGATCTACCAGGCGCTGCTGTGCCGGATCGAGCGGGACGGATTCCACGTGCTCGACCGCCGGATTGCCTTGACGCCGTTGGCCAAGGCGTGGATCGCCTGGAGGACGTCGTGGTCGTATTGAGGGAACCTTAGATGACCGACCGGGTCGCGATCGTGGGCGGCGGCTGGGCCGGTATGGCCGCCGCGGTCACACTCGCGTGTGCCGCGCGGCCGGTTACCGTCTTCGAAGCCGCGCAGGTACTCGGCGGTCGCGCGCGCCGCGTCGTCGTCGACGATCGCATCGTCGACAATGGCCAGCACCTGCTGCTCGGGGCTTACGCGCAAACGCTGGCGTTGTTGCGCACGGTGCACGGCGAGCGCGCCGAGCGCGAGCTCTTCGATCGGCGGCGGCTCCACCTCGAGGAGCCCGGCGTCTTCAGATTCAAGACACCTGCATTGCCTGCGCCCTGGCATCTCGGCGTCGCGTTGCTCGCCATGCGCGGTCTACCGCAACGAGACCGCCTGGCGACCCTTGCGTTCGTGCGCCGGCTGCGTCGCGGGCGGTTTTGCTGCGCCCCGCAGCTGACGGTCGGCACCCTGCTGGCCGATCAGCCCGCTCTCGCCGTCAAATTGCTGTGGGAACCGCTGTGCCTGGCCGCCTTGAACACGCCCGTCGATGCAGCCTCCGCGCAAATCTTCCTGAATCTGCTGCGCGTGGCCTTCGCGGTGCATGCGCACGATTCCGATCTGCTCCTGCCGCGGGTCGACTTGACCGCGCTCTTTCCGGCGGCCGCCGCCGTCCACATTGCAGCGCGAGGTGGCGAAGTTCGCACGGAAGAGACGGTGACCCGGATCGCGGCGCTCGGCGACAGCGTCGCCGTGACCAGCCACGCCGGCGAAGAGCGGTTCGCGGCGGCGATCATCGCGGTCGGCCCGCACCAGCTGGCGCACGTGCTGGCGGCTTCGGCAGGCTCTTCCGCAACGGCCGCGCTCGACCAGGTTGCTACATTCGCCTACGAGCCGATACGCACGACCTATCTGCAATATGGCCGTGCGCTCGGGCTGCCGCAACCGATGCTCAAGCTCGACAACGATCCCGGGCAGTGGCTATTCGACCGTGGCCAGTTCGGCGGTGCGCCCGGTCTTGCCGCTGTCGTCATCAGCACTGACGTCGCCGCGGCACGCATCGACCACGATAGCTTGGCGCACGCCATCGATGCGCAGCTGCGCCGGCGGGCGCCTGATCTGCCACCGCCGGTATGGTCGCAGACCATCGCCGAGCGCCGCGCGACCTATGCCTGCACGGCCGACCTCGCGCGGCCGGCGCCCGGACCGCTGGAGAGGCGGCTCTATCTCGCGGGCGATTACACCGACCCCGAGTTTCCCGCGACACTGGAAGCCGCGACAAGAAGCGGCGTCGCGGCGGCGCGCCAACTGCTCGCGGCGCACGTGTAACGGCAAGTGACTGATCCGCACGCCGCGCGCCGAGGCAGCGCCGCGGCCCAATGAATTCGGCCCTACGATCGCAGCGCCTTGGCCCGCTCGCGCAGTACGAACTTCTGAATCTTGCCGGTCGACGTCTTGGGCAGCGCGCCGAAAACGATCGTGCGCGGCGCCTTGAAGTGCGCGAGATGCTCGCGACACCAGGCGATAAGTTCGATCTCGGTGACGCCCGCAGCGTCCGGCTTGAGCAACACGAACGCACAGGGCGTCTCGCCCCATTTCTCGTCCGGCCTGGCGACGACCGCCGCTTCCATCACTTGCGGATGGCGGTAGAGGCCTTCTTCGATTTCCAGCGAGCTGATGTTTTCGCCGCCCGAGATGATGATGTCCTTGGCACGATCGTTGATCTCGATGTAGTTGTCGGGATGCCACACGGCGAGGTCGCCGGTGTGGTACCAGCCGCCGCGAAATGCAGCCGTCGTGGCAGGCTCGTTCGTGAGATAGCCTTTCATCACCGTGTTGCCGCGAAGCATGACCTCGCCCACCGTCGTCGCATCGCGCGGCACCGGAACATGCGTGTCGGGACTGCCGCGCGCGCTCGGGCAGCGGAAGCTCGCTCCACCGCTCCTGCGGCGCGCACAACGTCGCCGGCCCGTACGACTCGGTCAAGCCGTAGAGATGCGTCACCCGAAAGCCCATCTGCTCCATGGCCTCGATGACCGCCGAAGGCGGCGCGGCGCCTCCAGTCGCCACCTCGACGATGTGATCGAAACGCAGCTTTGCCGCGGCCGGAGCGTGCACCAGCATATTGAGCACGATCGGCGCTCCGCAGAGATGGGTGACGCGGTGGTCGCGGATGGCCGTAAAGATCAGTGCCGGATCGACACGGCGCAGGCAAACATGCGCGCCCCCGGCCGCGGTCACCGCCCAGGTGTACGTCCAGCCGCTGCAGTGGAACATCGGCAGCGTCCACAAGTAGACGCTCTCGGGTTTGAGGCCGAAGGCGAGGGCATTGGCGAGCGCGTTGAGATAAGCGCCGCGATGATGGTAGACGACGCCCTTGGGATCGCCGGTCGTACCCGATGTGTAGAGCAGCGCCAGGGCGTCCCACTCGTCGTTGGGCCCGGGCCAGGCAAAGTCGGGATCGCCCTCGGCGAGGAGCGTTGCGTAATCGACCGTGCCGAGGCACTCGCCGGGCGGTCCCTCCGGGTCGGCGATGTCGACGACGAGCAAGCCGCTATCGACCTGCGCCAGCGCCGACTTGATCGTCGGGGCGAATTCGGCGTCGGTAAGGAGAACCTTCGCCCCGCCGTGCGCGAGGCAGAAGGCGATCGTTCTCGCGTCGAGCCGGTAGTTCAACGCGTTCAACACCGCACCCAATGCCGGCACCGCGTAGTGGGCTTCGAGCAGCGCCGGGACATTGGGCGCCATCACCGCGACCGTATCGCCCCGACTGACGCCGCGCCTTGCCAATGCCGAGGCGAGCCGACGGCATCGCGCCTCGAATTCGCGATACGTGTACGCCTGAGCACCGTGGCGCACGGCGATCTTGTGCGGCCAGATGAGCGCGCTGCGCGCGAGAAACTGTACCGGCGAGAGCGGGGCATCGGCGCCTTCCAAGCCTAACGCGGAGGATGCGTCGTGCCCGCGCCCAGCGCACGCTGCATCAACACGCTTTCGATCCAGCGCCCGAACTTCCAGCCGACGCCGGGCATCCTTCCGACTTCGGTGAAGCCGAGCGCGCGGTGCAGGGCGATCGACGCGGCGTTTGCGACGTCGCCGATCACCGCAACCATCAGCCGGTCGCCGCGCTCACTGCACGCTTCGATCAGACGTGACAAGAGGGCTCGGCCGGTGCCGCGGCCGCCGGCGGCGGGCGCCACATACACGGAATCCTCGACCGTATAGCGATAACCGGGCCGCAGTCGATAAGCGCTGGCGAAGCTGTAGCCGACGACGGCGCCGTCGCCATCCTCGGCGACGAAATAGGGATACCCTGCGGCCACAATGGCCTCGTACCGGCGCCGCATTTCGGCAACGGTAGGGGGCGCGTATTCGAAGCTGGCCGTTCCGGTGGCGACCTGCTCGCCATAGATATTCGCAATCGCAGTAACATCGGCCGCCGTCGCGACCCGAAGCGATACCGGCACGGCGACAAGCGACATCACCGCGCGCGCGACGACCGGCCGCTGCCAGGCCGGCCACGCAGCAAGCGCTGCTTTTCGCGGTTCCATTCGCGCTCCTTGATCGTCGCGCGCTTGTCGTATTGCTTCTTGCCGCGCGCCAGGCCGACCTCGAGCTTGATCCGGCTTTTGCTGAAGTGCAGATTCAGCGGCGTAAGCGTGTAACCCGCGCGCTCGACCTTGCCGATCAGCCGGTTGATCTCCGCCCGGTGCAGCAAGAGCTTCCGCGTGCGCGTCGGGTCGGCGCGAACGTGCGTCGACGCAGTCGGCAGCGGAGTGACGTGTGCGCCGAGCAGAACGATCTCGCCGTTCTTCACGATGACGTACGCCTCCTTCAGCTGAGCGCGTCCGGCGCGGATCGCCTTCACTTCCCAGCCTTCGAGCGCGAGCCCCGCCTCGAATTTCTCCTCGACGAAATAGTCGTGATAGGCTTTTTTGTTGTCGACGATGCTCATCACAGCGCTTTTCGTGCGCCGTTTACCAGGAATCGTATTGTAGCAATGGCCAGCGTGCAGAAGTCGGTGCTTGTTCCATACAGCGCGGCGCGAATGTTCGAGCTGGTCGAGCATGTCGAGAACTATCCGCTGTTCCTGCCCTGGTGCGCCGGCGCGAAAACGCTCGAGCGCAGGACCGGCGAGGCGCTCGTGCGCATCGATATCAACTACCACGGCGTGCGCGCGCATTTCACGACGGCGAATCGCAGCCAGCCGCCCGAGCTGATCGTCATCGAGCTGCGCGATGGACCGTTTCGCCATCTGGACGGCGCGTGGCGGTTTCGCGCGCTGGCGCCGGCGGCGAGCAAGGTGGAGCTCGAGCTCCGTTACGAATTTGCCGGGCCGGTCCTGGAACGGCTGATCGGCCCGGTGTTCAACCATATCGCGCACACATTTATCGACGCCTTCGTGCGCCGCGCCGAGACCGTCTACGCCGCATGAGCGAGATCACCGTGACGGTCGTCTACGCACTGCCCGGCGCGGCGACGGAAATCGAAGTCCGCCTCGTCGAAGGCGCCACAGTCGCCGAAGCAATCGAGCGCTCCGGGATTGCTGCGCGGCTTCCGGGCGCAGATATCGCCGGGGCACCGGTCGGCATTTTCGGCAAGCGTGTCCGCCGCGACACGATGCTTGGCGACGGCGATCGCATCGAGCTCTACCGGCGGCTCATCGCCGACCCCAAAGCGAGGCGACGGCGGCGGTCTGCCTCACCGCGCACCAGCTAGCTCCAAAGTGGTGTGAATTAGCCTGAGGTGTCTATTGTAAGTAAATGAAACATAGTACTAATACGTCGCTACGATCGCTGGACGAACATCTCGGGCCGCGCGGTATCCGACTCGACCGCGGGTGGAGAATGCTCAGTTCCTTGCCCCCCGCGCGCGCAGCGCCTGCTCGATCGCCTCGAATCCGCCGCGAGTTGCCCATCCCAGCGCCGTCGCGCCATTCTGGTTGCGCCGGTTCACGTCCCCGCCCCGGGCGAGCAATAGGTCGACCGTTGCACCGTGCCCGCCGCGCACGGCCATCATGAGCGCGGTCGTGCCGTTGGGTGCTACCGCGTCGATGTCGGCGCCCATGTCCAGAAGATAGCGCGCGACCTCGGTGTGGCCGTTGGTCGCGGCATAGATGAGAGGCGTCCACCCGGGCGTATCGAGCGCCGCGCCGCGCCTGAGCAACGTCTTGACGATCGCGAGATGGCCACCGAGCGCGGCGACCATGATCGCGCGGTCGCCGAAGGGGTTCCTGGCATCGACCTTGGCTCCGGCGGCGAGCAAGGCGTCGACGGTCGGCTGCCAACCGGCGCGCGCGGCGACCAGCAATACCGGCTCGCCCCGGGGATCCACGGTGTTGGGATCGATGCCGCGGGCAAGCAGCGCACGCACCACATCGCTGCGATCGGCCGCGACCGCCTCGACGAAAGCATCGTAGAGCGCTTGTGCGCGCGGCGCGGTCGGCGGAAAAGCGAGCAGCGCCGATGCGAACAAAGCGTACCGCCCGATGCGACGAAGGTCATTGCGCACGCGGCGGCACCCCAAAAAGGCGAAAAAAATTCTCCGAGGTCGCCGCCGCCACTTCGTCGACGCCGATCTCGCGCAGCCGTGCGACCTCCTCGCCTACATAGCGCACATACGCGGGCTGATTGGTCTTGCCACGGAACGGCACCGGCGCGAGGTACGGTGCGTCGGTCTCGATGAGCATCCGGTCAAGGGGTACGCGGCGCGCCACTTCCTTCAGCGCCGTCGCGTTCTTGAACGTAACGATGCCCGAGAACGAGATGTGAAAGCCGAGATCGAGCGCGGCGGCCGCGACCTCCCAGGTCTCGGTGAAGCAATGCATCACCCCGCCCGCCTCCGCCGCGCGCTCCTCGCGCATGATGGCGAGCGTGTCCGCCGCGGCGGCGCGGGTATGGATGACCAGAGGTCTACGGCATTCGCGCGCCGCCCGGATATGAGCGCGAAAGCGCGCGCGCTGCCAGGACAGATCGCCGGTCAGCCGGTAATAGTCGAGTCCGGTCTCGCCGATCGCGACGACCTTGGGTCGCGCGGCGAACGCAACAAGCTCGGCGACCGATGGCTCCGGCGTGTCTTCGACGTCGGGATGTACGCCGACCGTGGCGAAGAGATTGGCGTGGTCTGCAGCAAGCTGGAGCACCGCCGGCAGCTCCGGCAAGTTGACGCTGATGCAAAGCGCGTGGGTCACGCGGCTTGCCGCCATCGCCTCGAGCACGGCTGGCAGATCGCCCGAGAGCTCGGGGAAATTCAGATGGCAATGGGAATCGACGAACACGGGTTTCGCTTTTCGGAGCTCGGAGCGGCCCACGCCGCGCCGATGGGCGCCTCGAAGTCCTGCCGCGTTCACCGGCGCGGCAGCGCCGGGTTCAACGCGGCAAGTTAGTGGCGTCGGACGGTTCGACGCGAGCATCTCGCCGAGGATCTTCTCGATTTGGGCGCGAGCCGAGGCGCCGGTTTCGTCGTTGGTAAACTGGACGCCGATGCCCTGCGTGCGATTGCCCTGCACGCCCTCGGGCGTGAGCCAGACCACCTTGCCCTGGACCGCGATACGCTGTGGGTCATCCATAAGCGAAAGCAGCATGAACACTTCCTCGCCCAACTGGTATTGCCGGTTCGTCGGGATGAAGATGCCGCCGCCTTTCAGGAACGGCATGTACGCGGCGTAGAGCGCGGCCTTTTCGCGGATGTTGAGCGACAGCACGCCCGGGCGCGACACCGTCGATGGATTCGTGTTGCCGTTGAAGCGGTCGGTCATGGCACTAATCGGCGTCTTTAGCGCGCGAACATCGCGCGATACTCGAACAGCAGCGCTTCGGCGACCAGCCGCGGTTGCAGCGGATGGCCGAGCAGCGCGCGCTGCCCCAGCAGCGTTTGATAATAACGGAACAGCTTGAGCCGCGCCACCCGCGCGCCGAGCAGCGCAAGGGCATCCTCTCGGTCTGGATTGAAGCGCGGCGCACCGCCGCTCCCCACCACCGCGAGATCGCTCGTCCAGGTCAACAACCAGTACACCACATCAGCAAGCCGAGCCTTGCGCTCGTCCTTGCCGTAGGCGTCGATACGAGCACCGACTGCGACCGGTGCGAGGCGCTCCGGCTGCGCAAGCTCATCGAGCAGGAGCTCGCGCTCGCGCTGCACGATGGGGTCGGCCAGCGTGAGCGCGAGAAGCGGCGCGCAACCCGCCTGCGCCAGCAGGAGCTGCGGCTCCGGGACGCCCTGCGCGGAGAGCCACGCGACCGCCGCGTCCGGATCGGGCTCGGGGGAGGCAAGCAGCCGGCAGCGGCTGATGATCGTCGCCGCCAGTCGGCCGGGTTGATGGCTGACAAGGATCAGATACGTTGCAGCTGGCGGCTCCTCGAGTGTTTTGAGCAACGCGTTTTCCGCTGCGGTGTTCAGCGTCTCGGCTGGGACTATCACTGCAACTTTGGCGCGCTGCCGGTGCGTCGACAGCTGCGTAAATTCGATCAATTCGCGGATCCGGTCGACGACGATCGTGTCCACCGGCGTCGGATTATTGCCTTCGTCATCGCGCTCAACCGGTTCGATCAGCCGAAGATCGGGATGCGTGCCATTGACGACATAGGTGCAGCTCGGGCAGCGGCCGCAGGCGCTGCCATCCGCGTTGGGCTGCTCGCACAACAGCGCCTGCGCAAAATGCAGCGCCAGAATGCGCTTCCCGATGCCGCGGCGTCCGGTGATCAACAGCGCGTGCGGCCAGCGCGCACGCGCCTGCAGCGCTGCCGCCGCGGCTTCGCGCTGCCACGCCGGCAAGGGTTGCCACAGCGGCGGCGCGGTTTCGCGAGCTTCGATCACAGCGCCGCCTCTTTGCTCACAGCGCAGCCTCCTTAACCAGCGCCTCGACGATCGCCGCGAGCTCGGACCGGACCGCGGCGGGCGACAGCGTGCTGTCGATCACGCGCATGCGGCGGGAATCGGCGCGCGCGCGCCGCAAATACGCTTCGCGGACGCGGGCGAAAAACTCACCCTGCTCGCGCTCGAATTTGTCGAGCGTGCGCCCGTCTGCGAGTCGCTCTCGCCCGACCTCCACCGGCACGTCGAAGACGAGCGTCAAGTCGGGGCCGAAGTCGCCAAGCGCGGCGCGCTCCAGTGCCGCGATCGTCTCGAGCGGGACACCATGTCCACCGCCCTGGTACGCGAACGTCGCGTCGGTAAAACGATCGCAGACGATCCACGTGCCCTCGTCGAGCCGCGGCCAGATCTCGCGTTCGCAATGCTCGCGCCGCGCCGCGAACATCAGCAGTGCTTCAGTGACAGGCGTCATCGGCTCGTGCAACAGCATGGTGCGCAGGCGTTCGCCGAGCGGCGTGCCGCCCGGCTCGCGCGTGATCCACACGCACCGGCCGTCACGCTCGAGCGTCTTCTTGAGCCACGGCAGATGCGTGCTCTTGCCGGCTCCGTCGATGCCTTCGAGGGTTATGAAACGGCCGCGCTGGCGGGTGTCGGGCATGGCAGTGCGGCTTTCTGGCGGGTTGAGGAAGCTAACGCCCGTTCTTCTGGTATTTTGCCACTGCGCGATTGTGGTCGGCGAGATTTGCCGAGAACTCGCTCGATCCGTCGCCACGCGAGACAAAATACAGGTACGGCGTCGCGGGCGGGTGCAGCACGGCGTCGAGCGACGCCTGGCTGGGCAGAGCGATCGGCGTTGGCGGCAGGCCGTCGCGAGTGTAGGTGTTGTACGCGGAATCGGCATCGAGGTCGCGCTTGGTCAGATTGCCGTCGAAGCGTTCGCCTATCCCATAGATCACCGTCGGATCCGCCTGCAGCCGCATGCCCTGCTGCAGGCGATTGACGAGCACCGATGCGATGAGTAGCCGGTCGGCGACGCGGCTGGTTTCCTTTTCCACGATCGATGCCAGGATCAGCGCCTGATACGGCGCGTCGAAAGGGAGCCGCGGCGCGCGCCCCACCCAAGCCACATCCAGACGTTGCTGCATCGTGCGGTATGCGCGCGTGAGGATCGACAAGTCGGTGGCCCCGGATGCAAAGAAGTAGGTATCAGGAAAGAACCATCCTTCCGGCTGCTGCCCGGACGCGCCGATCGCGCGCATCAACTCGGCATCCGCGAGATCGACAGCGGCCTTGGCGACATCGCCGTCGGCGCGTAATGCCTGTTTGAGATCGCGAACGGTCCAGCCTTCGACGATCGTGATGCTCGTCTGCGTGACATCGCCTTGCGTCAGCTTGGCGAGCAAACCGCCGAGCGTAGTGCCTCCGGGAACCTCGTAGTTGCCCGCTTTTATCATTCGATCGACGCGCTCGAGTCGCCCCAAGGCGACGAGCGTCCAATCCGCCGGCAGCACGCCGGCCGCGGTGAGCTCGCGCGCGACCGCGCGCAAGCTGGCGCCGGAGCGGACTGTCAGCGCATACGGCTCCTGCGGCAATGGTAGCGGCCAGTGCGTCACCCACCACCACGCGGCCGCACTCGCGGCGAGCGCGACGGCGATCAAGGCAAACAAACGGCGCAACACGAGCAAGCGGCGGCGCGGAAATGGAATCGCGCGATTATAATGGCTGCATGCATTGGCCGCCTTTTCGCGCGTGCAACGATCGCGGCTTTACGCTGGTCGAAATCCTTGTCGTCATCGTCATCCTCGGTATCCTCGCGGCGCTGGTCGTGCCGCGTATCATCGAGCGCCCCGACGAAGCGCGCGTCATCGCCGCGAAGAACGACATCGCGGCGATCATGCAGGCGCTCAAGCTCTACCGCCTCGACAATCAGCGCTATCCGACCACCGAGCAAGGTCTCGCCGCACTCGTCGCCAGGCCGACATCGCCGCCCGCGCCGCCGAACTGGAAACCCAACGGCTACCTCGAGCGACTGCCCAAGGATCCGTGGGGCTATCCGTACCAGTACCTTAACCCGGGATTGCGCGGCGAGATCGACGTCTTCAGCTTCGGCGCCGACGGCCAGCCCGGAGGAACAGGGTTCGATGCCGATATCGGCTCATGGGACCTCTAGCAGGCGGTGGAAAACTACTGCGCGGGCCGGATGCGTCGTTGCGCCTTGCCTCCGGCCCTGCTCGTGACGTTTTCTGACCGCCTGCTGATTCGACAACGCTACGGCGGCTTCACGCTCGCCGAAATCCTCGTCGTGCTGATCGTGATCGGCATCGCCGCGGGGCTCGCCTACGCGCAGCTCGATCGCGATCCGCGCCAGGCGCTGGAGCGCGAGGGACGTCGGTTCGCGGGTGCGCTCGAACATGCGGCGCTGCTCGCTCAGTGGAAGAACGAAACGCTCGGCGTATCGGCGAGCGGCGGCGCATACCGGTTCTGGCGCCGTATCAGCGATAGCGAAGGCGAGCGCTGGCTCGCGCTGTCCGACGACGCGGTGCTCCTGCCGCGAACGCTGCCCTCACCGTTGATCGCGGCACCGCAGGCCTATGCCGGGCAACCCGTGCCTGGCGAGATGGTGCTGCCGCTCGTTCCCAGCGGCCGCAACGAGCCTTACGTCATCGCGCTTGCCTCTTCGGAATGGCAACTCCTGTTGACTGCGGATCCGTTGAACCGGGTCGCGCTCATCGGCCCCGTCCGGCGCTAGCGATGCGCCGCGGCGCGCCGCACCACGGATTCACGCTGGTCGAAGTGCTGGTCGCGCTGGCGATCGTCGCAATCGCGCTCGCCGCCGGATTTCGCAGCGTCGCGCAGAGCGCAGAGAGCGCGACCGCGCTGAAGGCGCGCACGCTCGCATTGTGGGTGGCGCAGAACCGGCTCGCCGCCGCGCAGCTCGCAACGCCGGAACTCGCGATCGGCGAACGCGATGGCAGCGAAGCGCAGGCGGGTGCGAGCTTCGTGTGGCACGAAACGGTGCTCGGCACTCCGAATCCGGTGTTCCGCCGCATCGAGATCGCCGTCGCCGAGGCTTCCCGCTCCGATTACGTGCTGGCGCGCCTGGTCGGCTATGTCGGTCGAACGGCGCAGCGATGAAGATGCGCCTCGAGCGCGCGTGCGGATTTACGCTCGTCGAGGTGCTCCTCGCCGTAGCCATCGTCGCGCTGATCGCGCTGCTCGGTTATCGCGCGGTCGCGGCGCTCAGCGACAGCGAGACCAAACTGGCGGCGGAGGCGACGCGCTGGCGCACGCTCGATCTCTTCTTCGCGCGCCTGGAAGGCGATCTGCGCCAGGCCGTGCCGCGGCCCGCACGCCTCTCCGAGGCGCGCGAACCGGCGTGGGCAGGCGCCGCCGATGCTGCAGGAAACAGCGCGCTCGCGTTCTCGCGCGCCGGACCGGAATTCACATTGGAGCCACGCAGCGCCGGCCAACGTCTCGCGTACCGGTATCGGGATGGCGCGGTCGAGGTGCTCTACTGGGCGAGCTACGATCGGCCGCGAGGCGCCCTGCCCACCGCGTACACGCTGCTCGATGGCGTGGCGCGCTTCCAGCTCGCTTATCTTGCGCGTGACGGCGCCTGGGCGGACGCCTGGCCGCGCGCCGGCGAAAGCGAGCTGCCGCGCGCGATCCGGGTCCGGCTTACGCTCGCCTCGGGCGAGGCGATCGAACGATGGCTCGCGCTGCGTTAGCCAAACACCGCTACGCACGTGGTGCAGCCATCGTCATGGCGATGCTGCTCGCCGCATTGGCCGCGACGATTGCCGCGACGTTGCTCTGGCAACAACAGCGCTGGGCCGGAGAGTACGAGCGCCGGCGCGACCAGGTCCAGGCGCAGGCGCTGGCGATGGCCGGAGTGCAATGGGCACGACAGATCGTGTTTGAAAACGCTCCGCCGTCGACTGTGCATCTCGGCCAGCCGTGGGCATTCCGGCTGCCGTCGACGCCGATCGAGAACGGCTCGATCGGCGGCTACATCACGGACGCGCAAGGCAGGCTCAACGTCAACAATCTTGTCGCGACCGGCCCGGGAGCGACAGCCGCTCGCGCCGCGCTGCAGCGTCTGTTCGGTGAGCTCGGTGTCCCCGCAACGCTCCTCAACGCGATCGCCGATTGGGTCGACGCCGACGATCAGACGACTGACGGCGGCGGCGCGGAAGACAACTATTACCTGGCGCAGACCGGTGCGCCGGGGCTCGCAGCCAACGCTCCCGTGCGCCGAGTCGCGGAGCTGCTCTCGGTGCGAGGCGCCGATCCGATGCTCATAGGGCGCCTGCGACCGTTCGTCGATGCGCTCGATGCGCCCACGGCAATCAACGTCAATACCGCGCCGGCCGAAGTTCTCGTCGCCGCGATCGGCGGACTCGATGCCACCGGCGCCGCCGCACTCGTTGCGAGTCGCACGCAGACGCCTTTCGGCAGCATCGCCGATTTTCGCAGCCGGCTGCCGCGGTCGGACCTCAACATCGACGAGACAATTCTTGCGGTCAGGAGCGATTGGTTCGTCGTGTCGATCGAAGCGAGGCAAGGCGATACGGTGGCCCGCGCACGCGCGCTGTTCAGGCGCTCCGCCGCCGCGGCCGAGTGGCCGACCGTCGTCTGGCAAACGATCGAGTAAGGTCCTGTTGAGCGCGCCTCCCGCGCCCGCCGCGTGCGGAATCGGGTCGAGTACAATCGGCGCCGATCTAGGGAATCTCTGAATGGGTCGCACGCGGAGCACGATTACGTCGATGGCAGAAACACCGAGCACGCTGCGCGTCTTTATCGACGGTCCGCCGGAACCCGGCCGCGATGCGGCGTGGGCCGTCTTCGACGCTACGGGCCGAGCTGCCCGCAGCGGACGGAGCCCGCCTGCGGCGTGGCCGGTCGCTTCTCGCCGGGAAGCGGTTATCGCTGCGCGCCATGGCCGACTGGTCACACTGACCGTCCCACCGCTGCCGCCCGGGCGCGCGGAAGCCGCGGCGCGATTCGCCCTCGAGGACCAGCTCGCCGACACGCCCGAAGAAATTCATATCGCTCTCGAGCCGCAGCGTGGCGAGAGCGGCCTGCGCGTGGCGATCGTCGCGCGGGCCTGGATGTCGGCCTTCATGTCGGCATCGCAGCGCTGCGGACTCTCCTGGGACCGAGCCATGCTGGAGAGCGATCTCGCACCGGCGCCGACAGGCAGTTGGCGTTGGTGCGCGGGCTCGATCGCGCAACCGGGATTTGTGCGTACCGACCGCGGCGCGACGATCGCGGTAGGG
>VBCS01000425.1:4599-4865 GCA_005888955.1 Betaproteobacteria bacterium | reverse complement strand
GCGCTGGACCGGGTCTCCGCCACGGCCATTGAACCGATTATCGGCTTTTGCGGATTCACCGTATGCGAGATCGATGTCGCTGCCGCCTCGATGCGCACCTGTGGGCAAGCCGGGATGCCGGAATGCTGCTCAGGGTATGCACGCTTTCGTCCTATGACTGCGCCCGACACGTCTACTCAAGACGACCTTCTCGCCCTGCTGCCGCGGTTGCGACGCTATGCCCGGCTGCTGACGGCCGACCTGCGCCGCGCCGATGAGCTCGTGCT
>VBCS01000425.1:0-4565 GCA_005888955.1 Betaproteobacteria bacterium | reverse complement strand
CACAAGAGCCGCGCAAGCAGCCGCGGCTACTCGGCGCCGATCGCCACGCGGCAGGCGCGCAGGAACTTCCGCTGCCGGCCACGCTGCTCGATCGGGTCGATGCCGACTGGATGCTGGCGCGGCTTTCGCGGCTTCCGGTCGAGCAACGGGAAGTGCTCGCCTTGGTCGTCCTCGAGGGATTGCCTTACGCCGAGATCGCCGACTTGCTCGACGTGCAGATCGGAACCGTCATGTCACGGTTGCATTGCGCCCGCGAAAGGATGCGCTCGACGAGCGCAGAGTCGGAGGCGCTTCGACCGGCAGGCAAATAGCCGATCATGCATGTGTGTTGTCAGGCGGAAATACACAGTCGAGCATCGATCTATTCCGCCCGCGGGACAAAAAATTCTTCTCGGAATATGCCGAGCATGTCGCGTGTTGGCGCGATGCGAACTCAGTGGCGATGCTCTCGCGTCAGCGACGATCGCCGTTGAGGATCGATCTACAGTCGCGCACGATTTGCCGCATTTTTTCCGAGGAGAGAAACTCATGGCTCGCCAATCACCATCGCAGCAAACACCAAGCTTTCGGCAGACAGAGCTAAGCATCAGCCTGAGCATCGTGCTCACGGCGGCACTGGGAATCGCCCTGCTCGCGCCTTGCGCGGGCTACGCCGCCACGACACAACCGCCGGCGCCATGCCACCCGAATCCGCGCGCCGCAGCGGACACGCAAAGCGTTCTTAACCGCGGAGACATCCGTCACTTGCCTCAGCCGCTGCGCGACCGTCTCGCCGAACAGGCGGGGCGTCCGCACAGTCAACTGCCGACCCAAGCCTATGCGGAGGCCGATCAGCCCAGCCAACTGTTTCAATATTACCTGCTCGATACGAGCGGCTTCGAGCCTAACGCCTTCACCAGCCTTTTTCCCGGCATCAATGACGCCGCCATGCTGACCGCGACCGGGCCCGACTGCGGTCTGCCGACCATCGGTGCGGTCCGCGAGGTTCTGGAGCCCAAACCCGGCCTTCCTACGGACCCGAATGACGTTCGCGCCTTCATCGACGTCTTTACGGACATCTCCTTGCTTTTCGTCATCAACAATGAGAGCGGCTGGTACGAGGGCTGGATGATCCACGACTTGCGCGTCGCACCAACCGACCCGCAGCCTTTCCCCGGAGGCCGCTCGCACTTCGGCATGATTACCGCCGCCGACGCGGCCGCCGTACAAGCCATGGGTAACCACCACAACGTCGCCGGCGCAATCTTCACTAGCGACGGCAATGCAGTGCGGTTCCCCGCTCCGACGGACCATTTTCCGGACCCCGCGCGTCAGACGAACGTGGTTCCGCTTCAATTGAGCATGGGCGCCTGGAACACGCTGCAGCAGAGCGACGGGCATGCTTATTGGGAGTTCAATTACACGACGAACTGGATACATCCCCTGTACGAGCTGCCGTTCACGGGGGGCATTCCCGGCACCTATGAGGCGGGACAGGTCGGCGCGCTCTCGTCGCTCATTCCAGGTTCGGGTCCGTCCGGCACGAAGAATAATCCGATCCAATATGGCGATAACCCCAACACACAGGGTGTGATCATCAACGGAGTGATTATGGGGTCTGGGCCGCGGGACCCGGACAAATTCGACGCCGAGATCGACTCACAGCGCGAGTTCCGCCAGCGTTTCATTCCCAGCGGCTTGGCAAACGAGATATTTCTCGATGTATACGAGCGCCTGACTTCATTCGAACCCGGCGTCACCAACTTCGGCCAGCGCCTGTTCGACGCGTACGCCGTCGAGGTTGCGCGAGTGGATACCAACGGCGACGGCGTCATTTCCGCTGCCGAGGGGGACGTAGATACGGCCTCGGATGGATTCGCGGACAATTCGCGCCTGTTCATTCCGGCCACCGAGTTCAACCGCTTTGCGGTGACGCGCGAAATCAACGATGGGCTACTTGCGCCTCGCTTCGCGCCCAGCCAAAAGGCCTGGGTGTTATCAGGGGTTCTGGTGCCAGTCAGTCCGGCGGTGCCCGCTTCCGAAGGGCGCGACGGCGATGATCGCTAACGGCCTCCACAACTCACTCGTGCCGCAGAGAGTTTCCATGAACTAACGTCGGTGGAACGGAGGTTAGGTTCGAATCACTTCGCCCGCGCGATTCATTCGATCACTTCATCGGCGCGGGCGAGGATCGACGCGGGAATCTCGACACCGATAGCAACCGCAGTCTTGCGATTGACGATCAGGTGCCACCGGACCGGCGCCTCGAGCGGCAGGTCGCCGGGCTTGGCCCCCTTGAGGATGCGATCGACAAAGGCCGCCGCCCGCGGTGCCAGCTCCTCGAGGCTCGGGCCGTACGACATTAGCGCGCCGGCCCGCGCCGACGGCGGGAACTCGAACACCGAAGGAATGCGCTGCGTGCGCAGCAGGTCGATCAACGCCGGCTCGCGCTGCGCCGTGATGCGATCGCTCACGACAAAGACGCCGTCGGGCGGGTCGCGTTTCAGCGCCGCGAATATCGTTTCGAAATCGTCGAGATCGTGAACCGGCATGCGCACGATCGAAAGCCCCAGTCGCGGTGCAGCGGCCTCGGCTTCCTGGAAGCGCAGCGACATCGCCAGGTCCTCGACGTTCCAGATCACTGCGACACGCTTAAGACGCGGGACCAGGTCCTTGAAGATCTGCAGGCGCTTCGCCGTTACCTCCGTCGAGAGCTCAGTCACGCCGGTGATGTTGCCGCCCGGGTGTGAGATGTTGACGACCAGGCCCGTGCCCACGGGGTCGCCCGCGCCCCAGAGGACGATCGGGATCGTAGCCGTCGCCGCCTTGGCTGCTGCCGACGCCGGGCCGCCGGCCGTAACGATGACATCGGGCTTGGCGCGAACCAGGTCCGCGGCGGTTTCCGCGAGGCGGTCCGCTCGCCCCGAGTAGCGCGCCTCATAGATGACGTTCTTGCCCTCGACATAGCCCAGATCGCGCATCGCCTCGCGGAAGACGCTCTCCGAAGAGCGCCGCAGAATGCTGAGGATCCCGATGCGATAGGTTTTCGTCGGCTGGGCCAGCGCGCGCGTACCCGGTAGGCCTCCCAACGTGGCGCCGCCGAGCAGAAGAATGACTTCGCGCCGCTTCATTTGCTTAGCTTACTCGCACTGCGCGGAACCGGAATAGCTTTCGCGGCTCGGTTACTTCGCGGCTGGCACGAGCGGATTGCGCAGGGTCAGCGGATAGGTGGCGAGGCTGCGCCGCCCTCCGTTGCCGACTGCGCGCACCGAGAACAGGTAATCGTCCTTGGACAGCGGCACGCTGGCGCGGGTGACGTTGCCAACGAACTCTGCGCCTTGCCAGAACGGCGCCGTGGTCTCGCGCCACACGATTTCGTAGCCCGCGAGATCGGCCTCGGGATTGGCGAGCCAGGACAACGTCGTCTGGTTTTCGAGCCTCAGAGTCTCGATACGCACACCCGATGGTGGGGAGGGCGCACGCGCGAGCGAGGCGAGCGCGGCGGCGTTGATGCGCGCGACGCTGGCCAGATACTCGAAGTCGACAAACTCCGGCAGATCGCCGTACTGTACGCCGTCGACCGCGCGCACGTCCTGATGCTGATGGCGGAAATCCTCGTGCGCTTCGGTGAAACGCACGGCCGGGTACCCTTGCGCGAGGAACGGAATGTGATCGCCGCCGCGCAGGTAGCGATCGCGCCGGTAGACCACCTTGACGGTCATTTCCGGAACATAGCGCTGCGCGGCGTCGCGGATCGTACGCGCCAGCTCGCGCGCCGGCGAATCGTTCTCACCGCTGGTCTCGAGGCGGCGTTGCCACTCCTCGGTAACTTCCTTGCCCGCCGGAACGCCCTCCGCGAACAGCCGCAACGTGCTCGCATCGCGACGGCCGTTCTCGTCGTGGGCGTTGCCGACGATGTCGTTGGTGATCATCGCCTCGACGTTCACGCCCTTCTCGTGCGCAACTCTCGCCCAGTGCGCGGCGCCGAGCAGCCCCTGTTCCTCGCCGGCGACCGCCATGAAGACCAGCGTGGCGGGGAAGCGGCTCTTGGCAAACGTGCAGGCCAACTCGATCACGACGGCGGTGCCCGAGGCATCGTCGTTCGCGCCCGGCGCGTCGCATTCGGAATTCATCACGTTGCCGCACATCGAGTCGTAGTGGCCGGACACGACCAGCGTCCGCTGCTTCGCTTGGGAATCGGCGCCTTCGAGCGTCGCGACCACGTTGGCGAGCGACGTCGCTTTCGGGATGCGCGGCGTAGCCACCTGAACGAATTCGTCGAATTCGACTTTGAGCCGTGCGTCAGATTCGGCAGCGCAGCGGTCCAGCGTGTCGCGGATCCAGCGCCGCGCGGCGCCGATGCCGCGCGGCGGATCGCCGGTCACCGATAACGAATGCCGCGTACCGAAGCCCGCGAGTGCGCGGACGTAGGTCTCGAGACGTGCTGCCGAGACCTGGCCGACCAGTTTTGCGATGTCGGGATCCGGAGCTGCAGGTATGTCGGCGGCGTGGACGGAAGCGGTGACGACCGCGAATGCCGACGTGGCGGCGAGCGTCAACAGGCGATGGGGCAGGCGTTCCACTTG
>VBCS01000424.1 GCA_005888955.1 Betaproteobacteria bacterium | reverse complement strand
CAGGACTGATTTACGACCTGAGCCGGAGCGCCGGGCTTATGCCTGCCCCGCTGCCGGTGGCGCTCGACGCCGTGCCGAGCGCGACGGCGCAGGTTTTCTGGCTCGATGCGATCGGCATCGACGCTGCGGCGACGCGACTCGCGGCGCTCGATCGCGCGTGGCTGGCCCCTGCCGAGCGCGCGCTTCACGCCGGCACGATTCGCGAGGTCGAGCTGGTCATCGCCGGCCCGGCGCGCGCGCTCGGCTTTCGTTTGCCGCGACCGGCACTGATACAGCGATGGCGTTCGCGGTTCTCCTCGCCGCGCGTCGCGCCGCTGCTCGCCCGTTTCGCCGCCGAGGCGACACGAGGCTAACGATGGACATCGTTCGGCGCCACGTACCCGAGAGCGCGGCAGCGCTCGTGGCCTCCGGCATCGCACCGGTGCTCGCGCGCATTTTTGCCGCTCGCGGCGTGCGCTCGTCTTCCGAGCTCGACCTCGAACTCGGCAAGCTGCCGTCGTGGAGGACGTTAAAGGGCATCGACGCTGCGGCGGCGCGGCTTGCTGCCGCGATCGAGCGGCACGAGCGGCTGCTGATCGTCGCGGATTACGATGCCGATGGCGCGACTGCGTGCGCGGTCGGCGTGCGGGGCTTGCGGGCGATGGGCGCGCGCGTCGATTACCTCGTGCCCAACCGCTTCGAGTTCGGCTACGGGCTCACGCCGGAGATCGTCGCGCTCGCCGCACAACGCGAGCCGGCGATGATCATCACCGTCGACAACGGCATCGCGAGCGTCGACGGTGTCGTCGCGGCGCGCGCACGCGGTATCGAGGTGCTGATCACCGATCATCATCTGCCGGGAGCGGAGCTGCCCGCGACCGAGCTGATCGTTAATCCCAATCAGCCGGGCTGCACGTTTCCGAGCAAGCATCTCGCCGGCGTCGGCGTGATGTTCTATGTGCTCGCCGCGGTGCGCGCACTCCTCCGCGAGCGTGGGCGCTTCGCCGAGAGCGGCGTGCCGAATCTTGCGGCGCTGCTCGACCTGGTGGCGCTCGGAACGGTCGCCGACGTCGTACGGCTCGATCACGTGAACCGGATTCTCGTCGGACAGGGTCTGCAACGCATTCGCGCGGCGAGGTCGCAGCCGGGACTGCGCGCGCTGTTCGCCGCTGCCGGGTGCGACCCGGCACGAGCCACGGCTTATGACCTTGGCTTCGTCATCGGACCGCGGCTCAACGCCGCGGGGCGTCTCGCCGATATGTCGATCGGCATCGCCTGCCTTCTGGCCGACGACGAAACGAGCGCGGCACCGTTCGCCGCGGAGCTCGACCGGCTGAATCGCGAGCGGCGTGAGGTCGAGGCGACGATGCACGAAGAGGCGCTCGCGGGACTCGACGGGATGATTGCGGGGGACTGCTACACGTTGTGCGTGTATCGCCCCGACTGGCATCAAGGAGTGGTCGGCATCGTAGCGTCGCGGCTCAAGGAGCGCTTTCACCGCCCCACGATCGTGTTCGCGCGGGCTGCCGACGGCGAGTTGCGCGGCTCCGGGCGAACCATCGCCGGATTCCATCTGCGCGATGCGCTGGATCTCGTCGCCAAACGCGCGCCGGGAACGATCGCGCGCTTCGGCGGCCACGCGTTCGCGGCCGGGTTGAGCCTGGCGGAAGCCGAGCTGCCGCGATTCAGCGCCGAGTTCGAGCGCGTGGCGCGCGAGTGGCTAATGCCCGCGGCTCTGCAGCAGACGCTCGAGACCGACGGCGAGCTCGATCCCGCCGAGCTCACGCTGGGCTTCGCACAAGAGGTAGCCGGGCAGGTATGGGGCCAGGGCTTTCCGGTACCGGTCTTCGACGGCGAATTCACCGTTCTGGACCAGCACCGAGTCGGTCACAAGCACTCGAGGCTCGTGCTGGTAGCCACCGGCAGGCATCTGGAAGCGATCGCTTTCAACGAACCGGGACCCCTCCCCTTGCGCATCCGGGCCGCGTATCGTCCCGAGGTCAACCACTATCAGGGGCTCAACTCGCTTCAGCTCATCGTCGAGCGCTGGGAGCCAAGCTGACTTCTGAAAGCGTGCGCTTACTATTCCTTCATGTAGCGGCTCAAGCTCCGTCCCCGATCACCTGCCGGAAGCTCGGCGTTGTCGGCGGTTTCCTATTCTATCAGACTGATTTACAAAGGTTTATCAAAAATACAACAGGTCTGCGCTGTAAGCCTTTTTCATCGAATTGCCATATTGTGCGCCGCATCCAAATAGATCAGAATCCGCTGCGGTGCAACAGGGCCACGACCCTGAGCCCAAAAAACCGGGGGTTCGAGAGGGACAGCATGGGCTTGAACGGCGATGGTCTGAATGGCAACGGTTCATTAAGGCTTCTAGGCAAGGTTTCCATCATCACCGGCGGCGGGCAGGGCATTGGCAGGGCGACTGCAGTCAAGTTTGCGAAGGAAGGCGCGAAGGTCGCCGTCTGCGACATCAACATGACCGCGGTGGCAGAAACGCTGGCCGCGATCCGCGGGGTCGGGGGCGAGGCGCTCGGTTTTCAGGTCGACGTGACCGACAAAGGTAGCATCGCGCGCATGGTCGAGAACGTGATGTTTGCCTGGCATCGCATCGACACGCTGGTCAACAATGCGGGCATCGTCGAGGACGCCCGCTTTTCCAAGATGACCGATGAGCAATTCGAGCGCGTGATCGACGTCAACCTCAAGGGCGTCTACAACTGCACCAAGGCCGTCGTCGACATCATGCTGCAGCAGAATTCCGGCTGCATTCTGAACGCGTCGTCGATCGTCGGCCTGTACGGCAACTTCGGCCAGACCAACTATGCGGCGACCAAGTTCGGCGTCATCGGCATGGTCAAGACCTGGGCCCGCGAGCTCGGCAGCAAGGGCATTCGCGCCAACGCGATCTGCCCCGGTTTCATCGAAACGCCGATCCTCGGCTCGATTCCCGAAAAGGTCCTGAAGGCGATCGAGGAAAAGGTGCCGCTAGGCCGCCTCGGACGACCCGAAGAGATCGCCAACACCTACGCCTGGCTCGCGTCCGACGAGGCGAGCTACGTCAACGGCGCAGTCATCGAAGTGTCCGGGGGCGTAACGATCTGACGCATCATCCCCGCGCAGGCGGGGATCCAGTGTCGTTTCGGTCTGCTGCGCGCTTGAGCCGCCTGCGCGCCCACGGTAGCATTGACGGTCCGATGCACCGCTATGCTCCGCTCCTCGTTATCGTGCTGGTCACGGCGCTGCCCGCGGCGCCGGCATCAGCGCTGGACAAAGTCGACCCGTATATCTGCCCCACCGCCGCGCACGGCAGCGGCATCGAGTGCTTTCTCGAGGCCGTTCCCCAGACTTACACCATGTGCCGCCAGATCAAGAGCATCGAGATCATCGAGTTCGGCCTGACGGGCGCACAGGAAGGCGTGCACGGCGCAAAGACCGAGTACTGCATCGACAAGCACAAGCTTTCGATCGCGCGGCCGTATCAGGCGGCGCTGCGCGAAGCGGCGCGCAGCAAGGAGACGGCGCAAAATCTGCGTCAGCTCTACGACGTGTGGCTCGAGAGCCTGGCCAAGCTCGTGCCGGCGCCCGACGAGGCCGACGAAGGCTACAAGCAACGCGTCGTCCGCCCGTACGGAGAATTCACCGAGCGGATCAGGGCGATACGCGCTCTGCACGAAGCCGCGGCCAAACCTGTCGCAGCGCCAGCGTCCAAACGCAAGAAGACTGCTCCGTGACGGGCGCGATGCCGCGGGCCGTCGTGCGCGATCCGGGCGTCACGGCGAACTCCAAGGTGGTCTCTGACCTCGCGCGCGTCTTCGGTCCGGAGGGGCCGCTCGCGCGCGAGCTTTCCGCTTATCGCTTTCGCGAGCAGCAGCTCGCGATGGCGGACGCGGTCGCGCGCGCGATCGACGAGCGCGGGCAGCTGCTCGCCGAAGCAGGTACTGGCACCGGCAAGACCTTTGCGTATCTCGTCCCCGCCCTGCTCTCGGGCGGCAAGGTCGTCGTATCTACGGGTACCAAGACGCTTCAGGATCAGCTTTTCCAGCGCGACTTGCCGCTGGTCCGTGATGCGCTCAAAGTCCCGCTCACCGTCGCGCTGCTCAAAGGCCGGGCGAATTACGTTTGCCACTATCATCTCGAGCGCGCCCGGCAGGAGGGAACATTCGCCTCGCGTACCGATGCCCGCTATCTCAAGCGGATCGAATCCTTCGCGCGCACGTCGACGACCGGCGACAAGGCCGCGCTGGCGGACGTGCCCGACAACGCCGGCATCTGGGCGCAGGTCACCTCGACGCGCGAGAACTGCCTCGGCGGCGAGTGCCCCAACTACGGCGAGTGTTTCGTGATGAACGCGCGCAAGGAGGCGCTCGCCGCCGACGTCGTCGTCATCAACCATCACCTGTTCTTCGCCGACGTCGTGCTGAAGGACGCGGGACTCACCGATCTCCTACCGGCTTGCAATACGGTGATTCTGGACGAGGCGCACCAGTTGCCCGATACCGCGACGCTTTTCTTCGGCGAGGAGTTGAGTGCGGGAGCGCTTGCCGAGCTCGCACGCGACGCCGAAGTCGAGGGATTGAGGGCTGCGCGCGATTACGCGCCGCTGCCCGACGCTGCGCAGGGCGTGGTGCAGGCGCTACGCCGGCTCCGGCTTGCAGCCGGCGAGGCGCCGGGCAAGTCGCCGCGTGCCGAAGCGCTGCG
>VBCS01000073.1 GCA_005888955.1 Betaproteobacteria bacterium | reverse complement strand
TCGAGCCCGATATACACCTCCCCCAGCAGGCCGGAGGTGTTGATCGACGCGATCGTGTCCTTGGTGAACTCGTACTGACGGTCGATGCGCAGCGTCACCACCGCGTCGTAGGTCTTGGTGTCGAGCCGGACTTTCTCGACCCGCCCGACGACGACACCTGCGGCTTTCACCGGCGCGCGGAGCTTCAGCCCGCCGATGTTGTCGAAGCTCGCGTCGAGGTGGTAGCCGGGCGTGGAGTCCAGCGTCACCAGGTTGCCGACCTTGAGCGCCAGGAAGATGATCGCCCCGAAGCCTATCGCGACGAAGATTCCGACCCAGAGGTCGATCGCGGAACGGTTCATATGACGCTCGCTCCCCGGAACATGAAGACGGTCATCACGAAATCGAGCGCGAGAATCATGAGGGAAGACATGACGACCGTGCGCGTGGTCGCACTGGAGACGCCCTCCGCGGTCGGCTTCGCGTCATAGCCCTCGAACACCGCGATCAGCGAGACCGCAATACCGAAGACGAAGCTCTTGATGATGCCGTTGGTGACGTCGGGCCAGACATCTACGCCCGCCTTCATCTGACCCCAGAATGCGCCGGCATCGATGCCGATCAACCGCACGCCGACCACGTAGCCGCCGAAAATGCCGAATGCCGAAAAGAGCGCGGCGAGAAGCGGCATCGAGATCACGCCGCCCCAGAACCGCGGCGCGACCACCCGCGCGAGCGGATCGACCGCCATCATCTCCATCGCCGCAAGCTGCTCCGTCGTCTTCATGAGTCCGATCTCCGCGGTGATGGCCGACCCGGCACGGCTGGCGAACAAAAGCCCCGACATCACGGGCCCCAGCTCGCGCACCAACGACAGCGCGACCAGGATTCCGAGCTGCTCGTCGGCGCCGTAGCGCTTGAGCGTCTCGTATCCCTGCAGCGACAGCACCATTCCGACGAACAGGCCCGACATCAGGATGATCACCAGCGACAGCACGCCCGAGAAGTAAATCTCGCGCAGCGTCAGATGCATGCGCCGAAACGCGCCCGGGGTATGCCAGAGCACCGCGAGGAGGAAGCGGCTGGCGAAGCCGAGCTTGCTTGCCGCACCCGTCACCGCGCCGCCGATGCGGCGCAGCCACTGCGCGACTCCGGCCGTAAGCTCAACCGACATCGGCGAACAGCTCCTCGCGATAGGCCGGGGCTGGATAGTGGAATGCGACCGGCCCGTCGGGAGCGCCGTCGATGAACTGCCGGACGAAAAGATCGCTCGAAGCGTGCACTTCCTCCGGCGTACCCGCAGCGACGATCCGACCCTCCGAGACGAAATAGAGATAATCGACGATCTTGAGCGATTCGTAGACGTCGTGCGTTACGACCACCGAGGTGATGGAGAGCGCGTCGTTCAGCCGCCGGATGAGCTGGCCGATGACACCGAGTGAAATCGGATCAAGGCCGGCGAAGGGCTCGTCGTACATCACCAGCATCGGATCGAGGGCGATGGCCCGCGCCAACGCGACGCGGCGTGCCATGCCGCCGGAAAGCTCCGCCGGCATCAAGTGCGCCGCGCCGCGAAGTCCCACCGCGTGAAGCTTCATCAGCACCAGGTCGCGGATCAACTCCTCGGGGAGCTCCGTATGCTCGCGCATCGGAAAGGCGATGTTCTCGAACACCGACATGTCCGTGAACAGCGCACCGAACTGGAACAACATGCCGAACTTGCGGCGTAGCGCGTAGAGCGCCTCAGGCTCCAGATCGGGCACCGACAGCCCGCCGACGCACACCCCGCCCGACTTCGGCCGTAATTGCCCGCCGATCAGACGCAGTATCGTCGTCTTGCCGGATCCGCTCGCGCCCATGATGGCGACAATCTTGCCGCGTGGAATCGTCATCGTGATGCCGGACAGGATCGGGCGGACGTCATAGGCGAACGAAACATCGGTGAGCTCGACCGCAGCCGCGGTCGGATCGACGCGGCAGGCAGCGATCGCTTCGGCGGCTCGAGACGATGAAGGCTTCGCGGGGATGGACACCAAGAGCCTCGGGGGCTACGCACAAATCGGAATGCTGATTGTAGCGGGTTGACTGCAGCGCGACAATGACGCGGGCTGGAATGCGGAGTTAACCTAACCTCGCAACAGTCGTCGCTCGGCGAGCGTCAGATTCTCGGGCCGGCCGAGCAGCACGACGACATCGCCGGCCACGAGGCGATAATCGGACGCCGGAAGCGTCGTGCGCATCCCGCGGGGACGCACGCCGGTGACTTCGACAAGAGCTTTGAAATCGAGCTCGCCCAGCGTGCGGCCGACCGCCGCGGAGCGATCGGTCAGCAGCACCGAATGCAATCGCGGCTGCAGGTTGTCGGCGGCGTCGGCGGCGTCGGTCGCGCCGTGAAAAAAGCCGCGGAACAGGCTGTAACGCTCCTCGCGAATCTCGCGGATCCGCGCCAGCACGCGATTGAGCGGCACGCCCACAAGCAGCAGCGAGTGCGATGCGAGCATCAGGCTGCCCTCGAGCACTTCCGGGACGACCTCGGTTGCGCCCGCCTTGATCAGACGGTCGAGCTCGCTGTCGTCGACGGTGCGCACGATCACCGGCAGCTCGGGCCGCAGCTGCTGCACGTGATGCAGGATCTTGAGCGCCGTCGCCGTGTCCGCGAACGTTACGACCAGGGCGCGGGCCTTGGGCAGCCCGGCGGCGATCAGCGCTTCGCGCCTCCCTGCGTCGCCGTAGACGACGCTGCTGCCGTCGGCGGCAGCTTCGCGGACGCGCTCGGGATCGGCGTCGAGCGCGATGCAAGAAATCTCCTCTTTCTCGAGCAGTCGCGCGAGGTTCTGGCCGCTGCGGCCGAAGCCGCAGATGATCACGTGCTCCTGCCGGGCCATCGTGCGGGCGGCGATCTGTGTCACCTGCGCGGCGCGCGCCAGCCAGTCGTCTGCTGTCAGCCTTCGCGCCAAGGGTGCGGCGACCTGGATCAAGAGCGGCGCAGCCAGCATCGACAGCACCATGGCGGCGAGCACGAGCTGCGCCACGGTCGGTTCGACGACCGCGAGATCGCTCGCAAGCGCAAGCAACACGATCGCGAATTCGCCCGCTTGCGCGAGATAAAAGCCCGTTCGCAAGGCGGCCCCCAGGGGCGCGCCGAAGATCCGCGCGAGGATCACGACGAGGATCAGCTTGGCGAGCACGGGGCCGACGAGCAGGAGCACGACCCAGCCCAGACTCGCACCGACGACCCTCAAGTCGAGGTACATGCCGACGGTGACGAAGAACAGGCCGAGCAGGACGTCGCGAAACGGCTTGATGTCTTCCTCGACCTGATAGCGATACTCGGTCTCCGCGATGAGCATCCCGGCGAGAAAGGCGCCGAGCGCGAACGAGAGTCCCGCGAGCTCCGTGAGCGCCGCGAGCCCGAGGGTCACCAGCAGCACGTTCAGCATGAACAGCTCCGAAGAACGCGCTCGGGCAATAATGTGGAACCAGGCGCGCATCGGCCGCTGGCCGAAAATGAGGATGACCGCCAGCGCGACGGCAGCCTTGCCCGCCGCGATCCCCAGCGAACGCCAGAGGTCGGTGGCACCGGTGGCGAGCGTCGGCACAGCGATGAGGAACGCCACCACCGCGAGATCCTGAAAGAGCAGAATCCCCATGACGTCGCGGCCGTGCGCGGTATTGAGCTCCATGCGTTCGGCGAGCATCTTGGAAACGATCGCGGTCGAGCTCATCGCCAGCGCACCGCCCAGCGTGAATCCCTGCAGCCAGGCGAAGCCCAGCAAGTGCAGCCCGACCATCGCCATGACCGTCGTGATCGCGACCTGCGCCAATCCGAGACCGAACACGGCGCGGCGCATCGCGTTCAACTGCGGCAGGCTGAACTCCAGCCCGATGGAAAACATCAGGAAGACGATGCCGAACTCGGCCAGGTCGCGCACGTCGTTGTTGTCCGGCACCCAGCCCAGCGCGTGCGGTCCGACCGCGATTCCGATCACGACATAGCCCAGGATCGGCGGCAGCCGCACCAGTCGGCAGACGATGATCACGACCACCGCCGCGGCGAGGAGGAGCAGGATGAGTTGCAGCGTGTGCGACATGGACTCAATTTAGCATAGCGTCGGGGAGCCTCCATCAGGGCCCGGCGCGCGTTCCGGTATACTTTCCCGCATGTCCGCAACGATCGCCGCTGCTCCGCCCACCGCACGCGGCGTCGAGCCGAAGCGCGCGCTTTCGCTCGGCCGCGACGTGCTCGCCACCGAAGCTGCCGCGATCTCCGCGCTTTCCGAGCGCCTCGGCGCACCGTTTCTCGCTGCCGCCCGGACGCTGTTCGACTGCCGTGGGCGCGTCGTCGTGACCGGCATCGGCAAGTCCGGGCACATCGCGCGCAAGATCGCGGCGACGCTGGCGTCGACCGGCACACCGGCGTTCTTCGTGCATGCTGCGGAGGCGAGCCACGGCGACCTCGGCATGATCACCGCCGACGACGTCGTATTGCTGCTATCGAATTCCGGCGAGACCGACGAGCTCGTCTCGCTGCTGCCGCATCTCAAGCGTCAGGGCGCGCGCTTGATCGCGCTGACCGGCAACGAGCAATCGTCGCTGGCGCAGGCCGCTGACGTGCATCTCGACGCGAGCGTCGACGCCGAAGCCTGTCCGCTCGGCCTTGCGCCGACCGCGAGCACGACCGCGGCGCTCGCACTGGGTGACGCGCTGGCGCTGACGCTGCTCGATGCGCGCGGCTTTTCGGTGGAGGATTTCGCGCGCGCGCATCCCGGCGGGTCGCTCGGTCGGCGGCTGCTGACGCAGGTGCGCGACGTCATGCGCAGCGGCGCGGACGTGCCTGTGGTGCCTCTCGCCGCCACGCTCGCCGACGCGGTCGTCGAAATGAGCGGCAAGGGAATGGGCATGACCGCCGTGATCGATGCGGATAACCGTGTCGCAGGCATCTTCACCGACGGCGATCTGCGCCGCTGCCTCGCCCGCGTCCGCGACTTTGGTAGAGAGCGCGTCGCCGGCCTGATGACTCGCCAGCCGCGCACCATCGGCCCCGAGCGCCTCGCCATCGATTGCGTCGAGCTGATGGAAACCTCGCCCAAGGTGACGCAGCTCCTGGTCGTCGACGCCGAAGAGCGGCTGGTCGGTGCATTGCACTTGCACGATCTGTTCCGCGCCCGGGTCGTCTAGCAAGCTAATGCCGGCGACAGATCTCCTCGTGCGAGCACGCCGCGTCCGGCTCCTTTCCTGCGACGTCGACGGCGTGTTGACCGACGGCCGCATCTACGTCGCCGAAGACGGCAGCGAGCTCAAGGCGTACTCGTGCCTGGACGGCCTGGGTATGAAGTGGCTTGAGCGCTCGGGCATCGTCGTCGCCTGGATCACCGGCAGCAGCGCGCTCGCGGTGGCGAAGCGCGCGGCGACGCTCGGCATCTCCCGCGACGTCCGGGGCATGGAGAACAAGCTCGATGCGTGGGAGCAACTGCGCGCCGAGCTCGCTCTCGAGCCGGAAGAGTGCGCGCACATTGGCGACGATCTCCCCGACCTGGCGGTGATCGTGCGCTGCGGCCTGGCCGCCACGGTGCCGCATGCGCCGGAGGCATTGCAGCGACGCGCGCACTACGTGACGCGGGCCGAAGGCGGCGCCGGCGCCGTGCGCGAGCTCGCCGAGCTGATCCTCGCCGCACAAGGCAAGCTCGCTGAATTGCTCAATGCCTACGGCGACCAAGACGCGCTTGCGGCCAAACCGAAGCTGAGGCGATTGTGAGATCGCGTGCGCAGGCCTGGCTCGGTCGATTCGTCACTTGGTCGCCGGTATTGCTGCTCGGCGCACTCGCCGCCTTGACCTACTGGCTCAATGCGCAGGTGCGCATCGCGGGTCCGACGTTCGACGGGTCGGGCCGCCACGATCCCGACGTGTTCGTCGATAATTTCAAGGCCGTGAACCTCGACAAGGATGGTCTTGTCCGGCAGGCGCTTGTCGCCAGGCGCGCGCAGCACTATCCGGATGACGACACGACCGCATTCGATGCGCCGCAGATCATATTCACCGACCCGGGCAAGCCTCGGCTCGAGGTCACTGCGGATCGGGCGACGGTAACGGGTGATCGCGAGCACGCGTACTTCGATGGCAACGTCAGGGCCGTACGCGAGGCTGCTCCCGGTGCGCCGGCCGGCAAGCCCGACGGACCGATCACCGTGACCAGCGATTTCCTGCACGTGATCCCGAAGGAGGATCGCATCGTCACCGATCGGCCGGTAACGATCACCGATCCCCGTGGGGTAATCCACGCGACCGGGTTGGAGCTCGACAACAAGACCAAGACGGTCAAGTTCAAGTCGCGCCTTAGCGGACAAATGCAGCCGCAGAACAACTCCCGATGAGCCGCCCGCTTTTCCGCGCCCGCCCGGCCATGGCCGCCGTCGTTCTGGCCGTCGTCGTCCTCGTGCTGCAACCGTCGTGTGCGCGGGCGGAAAAAGCGGATCGCGACAAGCCGATCAACTATCAGGCCGACTCTGGCGATGTGAACTACCAGACCAAGATAGGGACGCTGCTGGGGAATGTGATCTTGACCCAGGGCACGCTGACGATCCATGCCGACAAGATCGTCTTTCACCAGAACCCCGACAATTCGGTATCGGCAACCGCGTATGGCAACCCGATCACGTTCCGCGAGAAACGGGACAGCGTCGACGAGTACTACGAAGGCGTAGCGCAGCGCGCCGAATACGACGGCCAGAAACGTTTCCTCGAGCTGTTCGATCGGGCGCTGCTGCGCAAGGGCACTGACGAAATACGCAGCAACTATATTTCGTACAACGCCGAGACCGAGTTCTTCAAGGCGGAGGGCCGCCCGGACAGCCGGCCCGCCGCTGCAGGCGAATCGCCGCTGGGCGCGCGCGTGCGCGGCGTTTTCCAGCCGCAGCCCAAGGACGACAAGGCTGGAAAGGACGGCAAGCCACCCGTTGTGCCGGCAAAGCCCAATCCGCCGGCGCCGCTCAAGCCCGACGGTGCGCTCTCTACGGAACCCGCGAAGTGATTGCCGTACCACGCGCGGCGCGATGAGCACGCTGTCGGTCGCCGCGCTGAACAAGCGCTACAAGTCCCGCATCGTCGTCCACGATGTCTCGCTCGCGGTGGCCAGCGGCGAGGTCATCGGGCTCCTCGGCCCGAACGGCGCCGGCAAGACGACGTGCTTCTACATGATCGTCGGCCTGGTCGCGGCAGACGGCGGCACGATCGAGCTCGACGGCGACGATCTGACGCGCATGCCGATCCACGCCCGCGCCCGCCTGGGATTGTCGTATCTGCCGCAGGAGGCGTCGATTTTCCGCAAGCTCACGGTCGGCGAGAACGTGCAGGCGATTCTCGAGCTGCAGGGCATCGACACCGACGAGATCGCCAATCGCCTCGATGCGCTGCTCGAGGACCTGTCGATCTCGCACCTGCGCGAGGCCCCCGCGCTCAGCCTTTCGGGGGGGGAGCGCCGCCGGGTCGAGATCGCGCGCGCGCTCGCCACGCGGCCGCGTTTCATCCTGCTCGACGAGCCCTTCGCCGGCATCGATCCGATCGCTGTGCTCGACATCCAGAAGATCATCGGGTTCCTCAAGGAGAGGGATATCGGGGTCATGATCACCGATCACAACGTGCGCGAGACGCTGGGCATTTGCGACCGCGCCTACATCATCAGCGAGGGCCGGGTACTGGCCTCGGGAACCCCGGACGAAATTGTTTATAATGAAAGCGTCCGCAAGGTCTACCTTGGGGAGCACTTCCGACTCTGACCGCCCCTCGGCCATGAAGCCGACGTTACAGCTCAAGCTTAGTCAGCATCTCACGCTGACCCCGCAACTGCAGCAGTCGATCCGCCTGCTGCAGCTCTCCACGCTCGAACTCAACGCCGAGGTCGAGCGTCTCTTGCAGGAAAACCCGTTGCTGGAAAAAGCCGAGGACGAGGAGTCCGCCGGCCCGCCACGGGAATTTACGACGATGGTCTCCACGCCGTCGGCCGACAAGCCGGCCGATGGCGCCGACGACGCCGCGCCGGAAGCCGCGGACCTGCTCGCCAGCGCCGGCGACCGCGATTGGGGTTCCTCCACGCGCGGCAGCGACGACGATGACGAGGCCTTCCTGCCGCAGCAAGTGGCGACGAGCTCGCTGCGCGATCACCTGAACGCCCAGCTCGCGCTGCTCAATCTTCCGCTGCGCGATCGCCAGATCGTTGCGGCGCTGATCGATGCGCTCGACGAGGACGGTTACCTGAAGACCTCGCTCGAGGAGCTGCTCGAGTTCTTCTCGGAGGAAATCGAAATCGACGCCGACGAGCTGTCGATCGCGCTCAAGCACCTGCAGCACATGGAGCCCGCCGGTGTCGGCGCCCGTGACGCCGCCGAGTGCCTCTCATTGCAGCTAAAGGCGCTGCCCGATTCGACACCCTACCGCGGCGATGCGCTCAAGCTCGTGCAGCACCATCTGCCGCTGCTTGCGGCACGCGACTTCGGCAAGTTGAAGCGCCTGCTGCACGCCGACGACGCCTGCCTGCGCTGCGTGCGCACGCTGATCACCAGCCTCAATCCGCGCCCCGGCGCGGGTTTTTCCAAGACCGAGGCGAACTATGTGATCCCGGACGTGGTCGTACGGAAGCTCCGGGGACGGTGGATGGCGGCGCTCAACGAGGCGGCGATGCCCAAGCTACGGCTGAACCGCATCTACGCCGACATCCTCACTCGCAATCGTGAGGCTTCGAACCAGCAGCTTGCCGCGCAGTTGCAGGAAGCGAAATGGCTGATCCGCAACGTTCAGCAGAGGTTCGAGACAATCCTGCGCGTATCGCAGGCGATCGTCGACCGCCAACGCCATTTCTTCGAGCACGGCGAGGTGGCGATGCGGCCGATGGTGCTGCGCGAAATCGCCGAAATTCTCGGTTTGCACGAGTCGACGATCTCGCGCGTGACGACACAGAAATACATGCTCACGCCGCGCGGCACCTACGAGCTCAAGTATTTCTTCGGCAGCCACGTAGCAACCGACACCGGCGGCGCGGCTTCCGCGACCGCCATCCGGGCGCTAATCAAGCAGTTGATCGGCGCCGAGGATCCCAAAACGCCGCTGACCGACAGCCGCATCGCCGACCTCCTCGGCGATCAGGGCATCCTTGTCGCGCGGCGGACGATCGCCAAATACCGGGAGGCGCTGCAGATTCCTCCCGTCAACGTGCGCAAGGCGGTGTGATCCGCGGGGCGCGCGCTGCACTTCGAGCAACGCAAAGGAGGCCCGGATGAATCTGAACCTGAGCGGCCATCACCTCGACATCACGCCGGCGATCCGCGCCTACGTGACGAACAAGCTGGTGCGGCTGACGCGTCACTTCGACCACGTCATCGACGTCAACGTCGTGCTCTCGGTCGACAAGCTCAGGCAGCAGGTGACGGCCAATCTGCACGTACGCGGCAAGGACATCCATGCCGAATGCGTCGAGCCCGACATGTACGCGGCGATCGACGCGCTTGCAGACAAGCTCGATCGCCAGGTGCTCAAGCTCAAGGAGAAGCGCAACGGTCAGCGGCACGCCGCCGTACCGGTCAAGCGCGTCGCGGCGTCCGTTGCGCGGAGAAAATCTGGCAAGTAGCGTATAATTCTGCGCCATCTTGCCGGCGGGCTTTAGTCAGCGCCCGCCTACCGCGTGAACCAGATCGCGCAACTCCTTTCCGAAGCGAACATCCTGCTCGACCTCGAGGCCACGAGCAAGAAGCGGCTTTTCGAGCAGGTCGGCCAGCTTTTCGAAGATCACGCGCAGATCGCGCGCTCGGTCGTATTCGACAGCCTGTTCGCGCGAGAAAAGCTCGGCTCGACAGGCCTCGGCCAGGGCATCGCGATTCCCCATGGACGCATCAAGGGCCTCACGCACGCGCTAGGCGCATTCGTGCGGCCGCGCCAGCCGATCCCGTTCGACGCTCCCGACGGCAAGCCGGTCGGACATGTCTTCGTCCTGCTCGTTCCCGAGCACGCGACCGAAGAACATCTGCAGCTCTTGTCCGAGCTCGCAGAGATGTTCAGCGAGCGTTCTTTTCGTGATCGGCTCGCCGTAGCGACCGATGCGGACAGCCTGCATCGCCTGTTCTCGACTTGGGAGCCCGCGTCATGAGCGAGAGCGACGCGATGCGTCAAGTCAGCATCGAGAAGCTGTTCGCCGAGAACCAGCAACGATTGGGGCTCAACTGGCTCGCCGGTCGGCAGGGCGGCAATCGGGTCCTGATCGGCGAAGCCGCGCTCAAACCGACCATCGGCCAGGTCGGTCACATGAATTTCATCCATCCCTTCCGTGTGCAGCTCATCGGCGCCGCCGAGGCTGCGTACCTCCGCGGCTTGCCGGAAGACGCGTTGACGACGTCGATCGGCAGGCTGTTCACGACCGAGCTGGCCGCAATCATCGTCGCCAACGGCGAAGATGTCCCGGCGCATCTGCTTGACGAGTGCAACCGCCACCACATCGCCCTGATGACTTCGCCGCAACCCTCGCCGCACGTGGTCGACGTAATCCGGCTCTACCTCTCGCGGGTGCTGGCGGAATCGACGACGCTGCACGGGGTGCTCCTCGATGTGCTGGAAATAGGCGTGCTGATCACCGGCGCTTCCGCGATCGGCAAGAGCGAGCTCGCGCTGGAGCTGATCTCGCGCGGCAACGGACTGGTCGCCGATGACATCGTCGAGCTCTACCGCATTTCTCCGGACACTATCGAGGGCCGCTGCCCGACGGTGCTGAAGGAATTCCTCGAGGTGCGCGGCATCGGCGTGCTCAACATCCGCACCATCTTCGGCGAGACGGCGGTGCGCCCGCGAAAGTTGCTCAAGTTGATGGTCAATCTGGAAGATCACAGCGACGAGCAATTCTCGGAGCTCGATCGTCTGCAGGTCGACGCGACCTATCAGGAGATTCTCGGCGTACCGATCCGGAAGGTGACGATTCCGGTGGCGGCGGGCCGCAATCTTGCCGTACTGGTCGAAGCGGCGGTGCGCAACTTCGTGCTCAATCAGCGCGGCATCGACAGCACCAAGGAGTTCATCGAGCGCCAACAAAAATTAATGGAGGACGGCGGATAGGCCGTATCCGTCCGTTCCCATGATCGTTCGTGTAGGTGCGAATTCATTCGCACAGCAGCGGTCGAGTGAGGGCCGAATGAATTCGGCCCTACGAAAATCCGCGCGCATGCCCACCGCCGCGAGAACTCCATGGACCTTCTGCTGATCGGCGGCCTCTCCGGCTCCGGCAAGAGTGTCGCACTCGCGGCGCTGGAGGACAGCGGCTATTACGCCGTCTCGAATCTTCCGCTCGCGCAGCTCGCCGGGCTGCTGGTGCACTTCAAGGGCGCCCGCATCGACCATGTCGCGGTTGCGCTCGACGCGAAGACGGGCTCTGGGCTCACGGGTCTGCCCGCAGCGATCGAGGCGGCGCGCGGCGAAGGCTGGACGGTGCGTTTCCTGTATCTCGATGCCAAGACCGATACGCTGGTCAAGCGTTTCTCCGAGACGCGGCGCCGGCATCCGTTCTCCGGAAACGAGCGCACACTCACCGAAGCGATCGAGTTCGAGCGCAAGGTATTCGCCGACGTGCGGTCGCTCGCCTACAGCTTCGATACCAGCGACCTGTCTGCCGCGGCACTGCGCTCCTGGATCAAGGATTTCGCCAGCGTCGATTCGTCGAAGCTGACGCTGCTGTTCCAATCGTTCGGCTACAAGCACGGCATTCCGCTCGACGCCGACCTCGTGTTCGACGTGCGCTGCCTGCCCAATCCGCACTACGAACCCGCGCTCGCCATGCTTACGGGACGCGACTCGCCGGTGGTTGCCTATCTCCAGAACTATCCCGAGGTCGAGCGGATGTACGAGGACATCCACGATTTCGTTGCAAACTGGTTGCCCGATTATGCGCGCGACAATCGCAACTACCTCACGGTGGCGATCGGCTGCACCGGCGGCCAGCATCGATCCGTCTATCTGGCCGAACGGCTGGCCAGGGCATTTGCGGGACGGCATCAGGTACTGACCCGCCACCGGGAGCTTGCGTAGCCCGGGCTGAGCGCTTTAGCGCGACGCCCGGGGCGAAGGGTACATTCTTCCTCAGCCGGGGCCCCCCGGATCAAGTCCGGGGTCAACCCGGCTACAATGCGCGTATGACCATTTCGCGCACGATCACGCTTGCATTCACCGGCGCGTCGGGTCTCCCGTACGGTTTGAGGCTGCTCGAGTGCCTGATCGCGGCAGGGACCCGCGTCTACCTCGTCTATTCGCCCGCCGCGCAAATGGTCGCGCGGCAGGAGCTCGAGCTGATGCTGCCGACGCAGCCTCACGCGGCCGCCGCATTCTTCGCCGAGCGCTACCATGCGAAGCCAGGCCAGTTGACCGTCTTCGGACGGGAGGATTGGCTCTCGCCCATCGCCTCGGGATCGAACCCGGCCGACGCGATGGCGATCTGCCCCTGCAGCATGGGCACCGCGGGCGCGCTCGCGGCGGGTCTTGCCGACAACTTGATCGAGCGCGCCGCCGATGTGATGCTCAAGGAGCGGCGGCCGCTGGTGCTCGTGCCGCGCGAGACACCGCTGTCGGCGATCCACCTCGAAAATCTCCTCAAGCTCGCGCGTGCGGGCGCTGTCATCCTGCCGCCGTCGCCCGGATTCTACGGTCGGCCCGAGGCGATCGGCGATCTCGTCGATTTCATCGTCGCGCGCATCCTCGATCAGCTCGGTGTCGCACATTCGCTGGGCCCGCGCTGGGGCGCGGCGCGAGTCGCGCCACCGACGATCGAGCGCGCATAGGAGCCTGTCGGGCTTGCTCGCGACCGTAAGCCCGACAGACTCCTAAGCATCCGCACCCGCGACGATGTTCCCGTTCCTGCGCGGCGCGTCGTCGCGAGAGCCGAGCGTGCTGCCGCTGTTCCCCTTGAAGACTGTGCTCTTTCCGGGCGGCGTGCTGCCGCTCAAGGTCTTCGAGCAGCGTTACATTACGATGACCAAGGCTTGCCTCAAGGACGACAGCCCGTTCGGCGTGTGCCTGCTCACGCAAGGCGACGAGGTCGTCGCCAATACGGCGGCGGCAAGAGCGGGACTCGCGTTCACTCCGATCGGCACGCTTACGCGGATCACGGCCTGGGACATGCCGCAGCTCGGCATCCTGCATCTGCGGACCGAAGGCGTGACGCGGTTTCAGGTGCAGACACACACGATCGCCGAAGACGGTCTGGTCGTCGGGCAGGTGACTCCGCTCGCGCCCGAGCCGGCGCTCGCGCTGCCCGATGCGTTCAAGCCACTCGCCAACTTGCTCGAGCTCTTGATCAACCGTGTCGGCAAGGAGAACTTTCCCGCCGAGCTCGCGCTCACCGACGCGTCCTGGGTCAGCTATCGGCTGGCCGAGATCCTGCCGTTGCCGCTCCCGATCAAGCAGAGCATGCTCGAGATCAACGACAGCGAGGTACGGCTCAAGGTGCTCGCGCAGTTTCTGAAGCAGCAGGGACTCATCTAGGCCGCGCAAAGTTTCGCTCGCCATACAACAACTGCGGCGCGCACGATACTTTGCGCGGGATTTAATTTACCGCGAAAAGCTCGGGAGCGGCCCGTCGCTTTTCGCGCACTAACCCCTGGACAACCCAGGGTAGACAGTCCTGCGCTGTTTGCGCAGAAGAACCCACGAAATACCGAGCATTGTGCGTTCCGGCGATCTCTACTCAGCGCGTATAATTTGCGCGTCATCAAGAGCGTGATCCGACCATGGCCGGCCACAGCAAGTGGGCGAACATCAAGCACCGCAAGGCGGCGACCGATGCCAAGCGCGGCAAGATTTTCAGCCGGCTCATCCGCGAGATCACGGTCGCGGCAAAGCTCGGTACCGGAGATGTGTCGAGCAACCCGCGGTTGCGGCTCGCGGTCGACAAGGCGACCGACAACAACATGCCCAAGGATACGATCGAGCGCGCGATCAAGCGCGGCTCGGGCGAGCAGGAGGGCGTGAGCTACGAGGAAATCCGCTATGAAGGCTACGGGATCAACGGCGCCGCAGTGATCGTCGATTGCCTCTCCGACAATCGGACTCGCACCGTCGCCGATATCCGGCACGCATTTGCCAAGCATGGCGGCAATCTGGGAACCGACGGCTCGGTGGCCTTCCTCTTCAAGCATTGCGGCCAGATCGTCTTCGCGCCCGGAACCGATGAGAATCGGCTGCTCGACGTCGCACTCGACGCCAGCGCGGAGGACGTCATCGACCACGATGACGGCTCGATCGAGGTGCTTACCGCGCCGCACGACTTCGTTGCGGTGAAGGCTGCGCTCGGCAAGGCCGGGTTCAAGCCCGAATTCGCCGAAGTGACGATGAAGCCCGCGACCGAGGTCGTGCTCGCCGGCGACGACGGCGCGCGGATGCAGAAGCTGCTCGATGCACTCGAGGCGCTGGATGATGTCCAGAACGTCTATACGACCGCGGTCATCGAAGAGGCATAGCGCCCTTGACAGTCCTGTTTGCAACGCGCCGCATCCTCGGCATCGATCCTGGCCTCAGAGTCACCGGATTTGGGCTCATCGTGTCGATCGGAGGCAGGCTGCAATACGTCGCCAGCGGCTGCGTGCGCAACACCGGCGGCGAGTTGCCGGAGAGGCTCAAGATCATCCTGCGCGATATCGGCAGCGTCATCGTCGAACACCACCCGACCGAGGTCGCCATCGAGAAAGTGTTCGTCAACGCGAACCCGCAATCCACGCTGCTGCTGGGCCAAGCGCGCGGCGCGGCGATCTCCGCAGCGGTGCTCGCCGAGCTTCCGGTCGCCGAGTACACCGCGCTGCAGATCAAGCAGGCGGTGGTCGGCCATGGCAAAGCGGCCAAGGAGCAGGTGCAGGAAATGGTGCGGCGGCTCCTTTCGCTATCGGTCGCTCCATCGGCCGACGCAGCCGACGCGCTCGCTTGCGCGATCTGTCACGCGCACGGTGGCGAAGGTCTCCATGGCTTGCGGCGGACCGGTTATCGCGTACGGCGCGGGCGTATTCTTTGATCGCACCGGTCGCGCCCGGAGGCCATGCGATAATGTGCGCGTCGCTGCCCGCCCCGCGCTCATGATCGGCCGCTTGTCCGGAACGCTCGTAGAGAAGAACCCGCCGCAAATCCTGCTCGATGTGCAGGGCGTCGCGTACGAAGTCGACGTGCCGATGAGCACTTTCTACAATCTGCCGATCCTCGGCGAGCGTGTTACGCTGTTCACCCATCTCGTCGTGCGCGAGGACGCGCATCTGCTTTTCGGCTTCGGCTCCGAATCGGAACGGCGCGCGTTTCGGCAGCTGATCAAGATCAGCGGCATCGGCGCGCGGACCGCGCTGTCGGTGCTTTCCGGCCTGTCGGTTGCGGAGCTCGCGCAGGCGGTAACATCGCAGGAATCGGGACGGCTGACCAAGATTCCGGGCATTGGCAAGAAGACGGCGGAACGATTGCTGCTGGAGTTGAAGGACAAGCTCGGCGTCGAGATGACGACCGCGATCGGTGTGCACCGCGCCCCGCCGGTCGCGGCCGATGTGCTGCATGCGCTTATTTCGCTGGGCTACAGCGACAAGGAAGCCGTGCACGCGGTGAAGCAGCTGCCCGATGGTGTCGCCGTCGCCGACGGCATCAGACAGGCGCTGAAGGTCCTCGCCAAGGCGTGACGCGGACGCGAAGATGATCGAAACCGATCGCCTGGTCGCAGCGGCACCGGTGAGTCCGCAGGAGGAAGTGCTCGAACGCACGCTGCGACCGCGCGTGCTCGACGAGTACGTCGGCCAGGAGAAGATCCGCGGGCAGCTGGCGATCTTCATCGAGGCGGCGAAGAAGCGCAAGGAGGCGCTGGATCATGTCCTGCTCTTCGGGCCGCCGGGATTGGGCAAGACGACGCTTTCGCACATCATCGCGCACGAGCTCGGGGTGAATCTGCGCCAGACCTCGGGACCCGTTCTCGAGCGCGCCGGCGACTTGGCGGCCCTGCTGACCAACCTCGAGCCGCACGACGTGCTGTTCATCGACGAGATCCATCGCTTGCCGCCCGTGGTCGAAGAGATCCTCTATCCGGCCCTCGAAGACTTCCAGATCGACATCATGATCGGCGAAGGGCCGGCTGCGCGCTCGGTCAAGCTCGACTTGCCCGCGTTCACTCTGGTCGGAGCGACCACGCGCGCCGGCATGTTGACCAATCCGCTGCGCGATCGCTTCGGTATCGTCGCCCGGCTCGAGTTCTACACCCCCGAGGAGGTCACCCGAATCGTGGGGCGGTCGGCGAGACTGCTCGATATCGCGCTCGAGCCCGACGGCGCACTGGAAATCGCGCGCCGCTCGCGTGGCACGCCGCGCGTCGCGAATCGGCTCTTGCGGCGCGTACGCGACTACGCCGAGGTCCGCGCCGGTGGCCGCATCACGCACGATGTCGCGGACGCCGCGCTGTCCATGCTCGACGTCGATGCCGCGGGCCTGGACGTGATGGACCGGAAGCTCCTGCGCTGCGTGCTCGACAAATTCGCCGGCGGACCGGTCGGGATCGACAACCTCTCGGCCGCGATCGGCGAGGAGCGCGACACGATCGAGGACGTGCTCGAGCCGTTTCTGATCCAGCAGGGCTTCCTGCAGCGCACGAACCGCGGCCGAATCGCCACCGCGTTGTCGTATCGCCACTTCGGCCTGCTGCCACCAGCCGCCGCCGGCGGGCTCTTCACGAGCGGATGACGCCGACGGCCGACGAGATATTTCGCTGGCCGGTCCGCGTTTACTACGAAGATACGGACGCCGCCGGCGTCGTCTACTACGCCAATTTTCTGAGATATCTGGAACGGGCGCGCACGGAATGGCTGGCGTCGCTGGGGTTCACGCTGACCGCTCTCGAACGTGAACACGGCGTCGTGTTCGTGGTCCATCGCTTGGACATCGAGTACCGGCAGCCGGCTCGGCTGTACGATGCCCTCGAGGTCACGGTCGGGTCGGTCGCGCGCGGCCGTAGCCGTCTGGTCGCGGTCCAGGAGGTCTTTCGCGGCGAGGCGCAGCTGGTCCGGGCGCACGTGACGCTCGCCTGCCTCGATCCCGCGACTTGGCGGCCCGCGCGCATTCCGGCACCGGTTGTTGCAAAGATGCATTAGAACAAAGGCTCAGACACTGGTGAACCTGCATCCCGATCTCTCGTTTTTCGCGATGATGCTGCATGCCAGCGTCGTCGTGCAGGCGGTCATGGCGCTGCTGCTCCTGGCGTCGCTGTGGTCGTGGTGGCAGATCTTCCTCAAGCTGTTCGCGCTGCAGCGGGCGCAGCGCGAAACCGACCGGTTCGAGGACGACTTCTGGAAAGGCGGCGACCTGAACGAGCTCTTCCAGCGCGCAAGCCAGAATCGCGGCGGCGCACTGGAGCGAATCTTTTCCTCCGGTTTCCGCGAGTACGCCAAGCACCGCCGGCAAGGGACCTCGTCGGCAGCGACGATGGACAGTGCGCGTCGCGCCATGCGCGCCTCGTACCAACGCGAGATCGACGTCCTCGAAGCCAATCTCGCCGGGCTGGCGACCGTCGGATCCGTGTCACCTTACGTCGGCTTGTTCGGCACCGTATGGGGCATCATGAACGCGTTCCGGAGCCTCAGCAACGTCAGCCAGGCGACGCTCGCGCAGGTCGCGCCGGGTATCGCCGAAGCGTTGATCGCCACCGCGATGGGGCTCTTCGCCGCGATTCCCGCGGTCGTCGCGTATAACCGCTATACCCACGACGTCGACCGGTTAGCGACGCGCTTCGAGACGTTCATCGAGGAATTCTCGAACATTCTCCAGCGCCAGGGGTAGCCGATGCGCCGGCCACGCAAATCGATCAACCAGATCAACGTCGTGCCCTACATCGACGTGATGCTGGTGTTGCTCGTGATCTTCATGGTGACCGCGCCGTTGATCAACCCGGGTGTGATCGAGCTACCCAGCGTAGGCACTCATCTCACCGCGCCGGTAGCGCCGCTCGAAATCCAGGTGCGTACCGACCAATCGCTGTGGTTGCGCGAGGGTGCCGCGGCGCCGGTGCGCGTGTCGCGAGATGAACTGATCGCGCGAGTGCGCGACCGGCAGGCGAAGAATCCCGAGCAGGCGGTCGTGATCGCCGCCGACCGCGCCGTCCGTTACGAAGAGGTCGTCCGCGTGCTCGATCTGCTCCAGCAGAAGGGCGTGCGCAAAGTCGGCTTGCTACTCCGTCCGCAACCGAGCTGAGGCGCAATGCCGCCACGGCGCGCGCGCTCGAGCTGGTCCGCAGTCAAATGGATCGCCGCTATCCTGGCGATCGCGGTTCACGTCACATTCGTGCTGTTTCTGATCTTCAGCGTCAACTGGCAGAACCGCAAGCCCGAGCCTGTGACTGCGGAACTCTACGTGCCACCGGCGACCGAAAAGATCGAGCCGGCCAAGCCACCATCCGAACCGCCCAAGCCCGAGCCTCCGAAACCTCAAGTCGAAGCCAAGCCACCGCCCGTCGAGCCGCCGAAGCCCGACATCGCGCTCAAGGAAAAGCAGGAGCGCGCCCGAAAGGAGCAGGCCGAGCGCGAGCGCAAGGAAAAGGAAAAGCAGGCTGCGGAGAGGCGCGAGGTCGAACGGCGCGAAGCCGAGAAGAAGGAGCAGCTGGAGAAGCGCCTCGCCGAAGCCCGTGAGCGGCAGGCGCGCGAGGCCGAGGCGCTCAAGGCGCAGGCGCAGCGCGAACGCCAAGCACAGGAGAAGATTGCTGCCGCCGGGGCGCGCGTCAAGGCGGATGCCGACTACATTCGCCGTATCCAGGCAAAGATCAGGGGCAACGTCGTCGTGCCGCCCGACATGCCGGGAAACCCGGAAGCCATCTTCGACGTCGTGCAGCTGCCCAGCGGGGAGATCATCGACGTGCAACTCGGCAAATCGAGCGGCGTGCGCGCTTACGACGAAGCCGTGCAGCGCGCGATCCTCAAGTCATCGCCACTGCCGCGGCCCGACTCGCCGGATATGTTTCGCAGGAATCTGACGCTGAAGTTCCGCCCGCTCGACTGACAGGCTGATTCGCAGCTACTGCGCGATCAGCCGGTGTCCGATGGCGTGCCCCGCTCAGAACCTATCGCGCGTGCCGTCTTCTCGACGATCTGTATCGTCGCCCAGCTCCAGTCCGGCCGCTGCTCGACGAGATGACGGAAGGCCACGGTGTAGACCGAATTCGTCGTGGTGAGAATGACGTTGCGGCCTTCGGCATATTCGGAGGTGGGCACGATGAGGGTCTTCATCGCGAGCGGCTTGTCCGGACGCGATGGCGGCGGCAGATACAGGCCCTCGAAGCGATCACCCAGCGTCGAAAGATCAAGCCCGTCGACCACGTAGCCCATGTCTTCGTTCGGGCGGCGTTTCGCGGCCAGCATTACCGCAACGATGCGGTCGGCGATGATGTTGACGCCTGCTTCGACTTCTTCGTTGGAAACTTTGTTCAGCCGCCGCACGACGCCGAGCAACCAGGCATCGGCGTCGGATTGCCGCACCGCCACCAGCGCACCGAGGGACAGGCTCTGTCCGATGCCCCCCGTCGCCGCGATGCGCAGTCCGGCGACGCTGCGATCCTTGACCTCCCACATCGGGTCGCTCCACGATGAGAGACTTGCGGCAAGCGAATCGTCCTCGACCAGCGCTTTGCGGCGGGCGCGCGGTGCGCCGGCGACAGGGAAGACTTCGATCTGTTCGGCGGCACCGCTGACCTCGCTGGAATTGTCGCCCGCCGCCTTCGCGGTCAGATCCTGACAGATGCGCGACAGGCCGATGCGGACGTGCGCGGACACCGCGACCGCGGTTCGCGGATCGCGACGAAGATCGGAAAGCGACGACGGAGACAGCGCGGGCTGGATCTTGCGGAGCACCGCCAGCCGCTGCTGATTGATAGCGGCGATCGGCCCCTGGTCGGTCGCCTCGGCGTCGCGCAGCGCGCCCACCGCGCGGTCCATCGCATCGGCGAGCGGTGTCGTGTCCACGTAGCGAAGGACCGAGCCGCGGTCATTGCCGTTGCGCCGGATGAGGCCCGAGCGGCCGGCGAGATCAACGAAGAATCCCTCGACCGATTTCGGAATCTGCTCCAGCGCGAGCCGGCGGCTCCATGCGCGCAACTGCGAGCTCGCCCAATCGACTTCAGCGGGCCCGAGATTACCGGTGTTGAGCTGGTGCACGAGCAACACGTACAGGTATTCTTGCTCGACCGACCAGGCCTGTGCGCCGGCACCCGCCGCAGGCAGCGCCATCGGCTGGCGATCGCAGGAGAGCTCGCAGGAGCGCAGATAAATCTGGTGCAGCTCGATCCACTTCGCGGGAATCCAGCGTTCGTGCTTGAACACGCGCAGCTTGGCATCGGTGCCATGGAAATGCACCAGGCGCACGAAGAGCAGAGGCAGGACCGCTTTCCAGCGCGCGTTCGCCGCCTGCGTCAGGGCGGATTCAAGCGCCGTCTGGTACGTGAGCGTAAATTCCTGGCTCATCTCCCACAGCGCCTGCCAGATACGGTCGGCGAGCTTGGGTGAGCTCTCCGCGTTCTCGATGTACTGCTTGATCAGCTGCCGGCGATCGGCACCGAGCGCCGCATCGACAAATTCGATCGCAGCAACGCGATTCAGATCGATGGCGTACTGTTCCTTCCGCACACGGTCGAGCGCGCGGATCACGTGTTGCTGCCTCCCGATCACGTCGAGCGCCGGCAACTGCCGCAGCCACGCTGCAGCGCTCTTGGCGTTCTGCAGGGGATCGGTCGCGTCTTTGGCTTGCGGGGTCAGGAATCCGAGCATCGCTTTCATGGATATCGCCTGTCGGCGGGCGGGGGGCCCATTGCGCGCGCCGTCCGGACCATTCATCGGCGTGCGTGCGCCTTGCGCCAGTGCTGGGCTTTGCTGGATTGTGGTTTATAGCCCATAATCAATATAGACGCAAAAGCCGTCGGAAATTGAGCGAATTACGACAATGTCGTTGCGCGACCCTCGGTGCCGCCGTCATCACTGTGAATCGACCAGACTCAACCATGTCGCCACCTTCGATCCTGAGCCGCTGCCTCGCCCTGGCGTCCGTTACCGCTGCGATGCTCCTCGCGTTGTCGGGAATTAGCCTCGCCCAGACGCCTGGCACGGCGCTGACACCATTCAAAAGCAAGATGGATGCCAAAATTAGAAAGCTGCAAATGACCGATACTACCGTAGGCGAGGGAGCCGAGGCCGTAAAAGGAAAAGTCGTAGTTGTTCACTACACTGGCTGGCTTTACGACCCTGCTTTAGCCGATAAAAAAGGGCGAAAATTCGACTCCTCGCTCGATCGCCGTTCTCCGTTCAGTTTCCCGCTGGGCGGCGGGCGCGTCATTCCCGGCTGGGACGACGGTGTCGCCGGCATGCGCGTCGGCGGCCGACGCACGCTCGTGATTCCTCCGGACTTGGCCTACGGCAGCCGCGGAGCCGGCGACGTCATCCCGCCGGATGCAACGCTGATCTTCGACATCGAGCTCGTTGCCGTTCGCGACCGTTAGATCGCGCTTTCCAAAAGAGTTGGGACGTCGTTGTCGACGACAGGCCCGGCGTGCTAGCGCAATAACGGCGCGGTTACCAATACGTCTCGAGCGTGAAATGCCCCGGCTCGCGGCGTCGATGCCGGCGCATGCCGCGCTGCTCCAGCACTTCCTGCATGTCGCGCACCATGTCAGGATTACCGCAGAGCATCGCGTGCGCATTCTCCGCCGTCAGCGGCACGCGCGTCCACGCCTCGAGCCGGCCGTCGCGAACGGCGTCGGGGATGCGTCCCGACAGTGCACCCTTGTGCGGTTCCCGGCTGACGAACGGAGCGAACGCAAAGCGGCCCGGACGCGCCGCGGCGATCCCTGCGATTACGTCGCCGTACGACAGGTCGGCGGCATGCCGCACCGCGTGCACCAGCACGACCCGCTCGAATTTCTCCCACGGCTCTTCGGTGCGCAGTATCGACAGGTAGGGGCCCAGCCCGGTGCCGGTCGCGAGGCACCACAGCGCCGCCGCATCAGGCAGCTCGGCGACGCAGAAAAACCCGTTGGCGCGATCGAGCAGCCACACCGAGTCGTCGCCCTCGAGCGCCGCGAGACGCGGCGACAGCGGGCCCTCCGGCAGGACGTTGAAATAGAACTCGTGCGCGGCGCCGTCGGGCGGGTTAACGAACGAATAGGGACGGCCGAGCATCGCCTCCTCCGATCCTGGAGCCGCCGGTAACGCGAGCCGCGCAAACTGGCCCGCGACGAAGGTCAGCGAGGACGCGGCGACCTGCAGCGAGAACAACCGCTCGGTCCAGCGCTTCTTGCCGACCACCTTGCCCTCGATCCATTTGCTCATCGCAAGCGGCATCCGCGCGGTAACATTCCGATCATTATGCCAGCCCCTAAATCCGCGCTTGCCGTCGGTCAGCGCGTGTACCTGCGCCGACCGCGCGCAAGCGACGGGCCGGCGTTCTGTGCTGCGGTACGCGCAAGTCGCGCGATTCATCGCCGCTGGACGCGGCCTCCGGCCACGCCGAAGGGCTACAAAGCCATGCTCGCGCGTTGCCGCGGACCCGCGTTCAAGACGCTGTTCGCTTGCCGGCGCGAGGACGATGCCCTGGTCGGTGTGTTCGACTTGTCGCAAATCTTCCACGGCATCATGCAGAGCGCCTATCTGGGCTACTACGCGCTTGCGCCGTATGCACGCCGGGGCTATATGCGCGACGGCCTCGAGCTGATGCTGCGTTACGCGTTCCGTACGCTTCACCTGCATCGCGTCGAGTCGAACATCCAGCCTGCGAACAGGCGCTCGATCGCGCTGGTGCGCCGCGCGGGGTTCGCCCGCGAGGGCTATTCGCGCCGCTACCTCAAGATCGACGGACGGTGGCGCGATCACGAGCGCTGGGCGTTGCTGTTCGAAGATTGGCGCGCGCGACCGTCGAGCCGGCGATGAGCGTATCGGGCCGCCGGAGCGCCCTTGCCGTCCTGGCGCTCTACGGCTGCGCCGCGGATCCCTACCGGCTGGACAAGGAGCGGGGGGCAGCCGGCGTCGAGCTTGCGTCGTTCGCAATGCGCGAGGAATGCGTCGAGCTCCGGACGGGCGAGCGTATCGGCTTCTACTTTGTCAGCGCAGCACCGGTCGCGTTCAACATCCACTACCACGATGCGAACGCCGTGATCATGCCGATCGTGCGCGAGCATGCTACGAACGAATCGGGCGAGTTCACCGCCGACCGCACGCAGATCTATTGCTTGATGTGGGAAGCCGGTGCGCAGCCGAGCATCCTCGAGTACCGGGTGCGGCTACTGCCGAGGCGAAACTGAAATCGCGCGAGCCTGGTAGGTGCGAATTCATTCGCACGCGGCATCGCAATCACCCTCGCAGGCCGAATGAATTCGGCCCTACGAAAACCGCAGAGCTCAGGGCGCGCGGGCCGAATGAATTCGGCGCTACGAAAACTACGAAGCTCAGAGCTCCTGATACGAGTACGTGCGGCCGTGCTCGACGTCGTCCTCGACGAGCCTGCCCACGATCTTAGCGGCCACGACATCGGGCGCGACCAGACGGCCGTCGCGATGGAAGCCCTGGAACAGCTCGACGCTGGGGAGCACGTCCTTGGACTGCGAACGCGCGAATACCTGCATGTCGGTATCGATGACACCGGGTCGCACCGCGATGGCGCGAAAGCCCGGCGCCTGTTGTTCCACGGCAAGCGCCTTGGTCAGCATCTCCATCCCCGCCTTGGCCACGCAGTAGACGCTCTCCCCCGCCAGCGCCGTCTGCGCTGCTCCCGAGGAGACATTGATGACGCGCCGCGGCAGTGCCGGGTCGGCGAAGACGCGACAAAATAGATTCGTGAGCGCCACCACCGCGGCGAGATTTACTGCCAGCGAGGATGCGATCTCGCCCGCGGCGAGCCTGCCCAGCGTCCCGACCGGACCCGCCGTCGCCGCATTGTTCAACAGACAAACCGATGTCGGCTTCGCATTGGCGAGCGCGGAGAGCTCGGGCCCGAGAGTCTCGTCGACGCCGGCGGCATCGGCCAGATCGAAACGGGCAAAACGATAGCGTTCGCCCGTGAGGCGAGGATGGCTCCCGCGGCCGACGCCGAGCACGGCAAAATCGCGCTCGAGCAGCGCCGCGGCGAGCGCCGCGCCGAGGCCGCGCGAGACTCCGGTTACGATCGCTGTGTGCATGATCTCTCCTCCGCTGCAGCCCCCATCGTATTGGGACGAGTTCCCCAGACGAATGCCAGTAACAGCGCAACGACGTCAAGTGCCTGGGCATCGCGCTAAAGCGCTCAGCCCGGGCTACGACTCACCGATGCGTACCCAGCGAGAGCGCGATTATCACGATGACTATGATCGCGAGCGCGAGCAGCGTCACCTTGACCCAGCTCTTCGGGTATTCGCCCTGGATCGCGCCGGTGAAGCCGTTGATCACCGCCTGAAACGCTTTCGCGCCGTAGTTGTAGTTGAGCAGCCAGATCGGCGCCAGGATATGCTTGAACGTCTGCCCGGAGTAATTCGCCCGCACTTCAAGGTTGCGGTACGTGTCGCCGGGAATCTGCGCCGCACACATCTGGCGGAGCTTGACGTCCATCGCGTCGCGCGCCGCCTTGGCCCCAGCGACGAGATCGATCTGGTAGCGCTCGACGACCCAGCCAGCAACGTAGCCGGCATCGTACGGCTTGAGCTCCTTGGTCGGAAACGGCTCGACTCCGCGGACGAGCGCCGGGTGCACGCCGACCGACGCACAGACAAGGTCGTCATCGAAAAAATGGGAGAGCTCTCCCGCGGCGGGCTCCCAGCGCACCTGCTGCACTTGGCGCGTCTGCGTGCGTCCGCTGCCGTCGGTGTAGGTCTCGGTCGTGTAGTAGTAATGGCCCGCTTCGGCGGTCCATGTCGCATCGACGCGCGCGTCGAAGGTCCAGTATGGCAAGTAGACGCCTTTCACCGTGTCGGTCAGCGCGCGACGCTTCAAGGCGTTCGGCGCGAGCCACAGCTTGCCGTACCACGCGCGAATCCGGTCGCGCGCCTGGTCCTCCGCGACCTTGAACGGCAGCAGGCTTTCCGGTCGGAACGAGTCCTTGCTTTGCGCGTAGGGTACGAGCTGCGCCGAGCCGCAGAACTCGCAGCGCTGTGCCTGGCGCTTGGGGTCAAGCACCGAGATCGCCTGACAGCTCTGGCACTTCACATAGCGCTTCTCGATCTGCCAGCCCCGCGCGCCATCGCCGAGGCCGCGAAGCGCCTTCACCAGGTCGTGCTCGATGATCTTGCCGCTGTCCGCGTCGAGCTTCGCCGGCGACACCGTGCCGCAGAACGGGCAGACCAGCGCCTGGCTGGCCGGATTCCACACCGCCTCGGCGCCGCAGGCGGGGCACGAGAATTTCTCTTGCGCCGTCGTTTCGGACAGGGGGGATGGTGTATTCATGGCCGCCTCAGAAGCAGCGCAAGAGCGCGCTCAAGCAGCATGCCGAGCGTCGAGCGGGACAAACGATTTTCTCCTGCGCGACGGCGCGGTCGACGCGCCCACGGTTCAGCGGATGAAATAGCCGACCACCCGCCACTTGCCGTCGGACTCGCGCTCGAGCGTCAGTGTCTCATGACCCTCAGCCTTGTTGGCAAACCTCGTCGTATAGACGATCAGCGCGTAATCGCCGTCAGGCGCGCCCGGAAAGGACTTCGTGAAGT
>VBCS01000426.1 GCA_005888955.1 Betaproteobacteria bacterium | reverse complement strand
CGGGGCGCGCGCATCGAGAGCGGCGGCGAGAGCGCCGACGAACGCATCTCCGGCTCCGGTCGTGTCGACGACCTCGACGCTTGGCGCGCGCACACGGATCGTGTCGGTGCCGGATGCCGCCAATGCTCCTTCCTTGCCGAGCGTGACAACGACAACGAAGCTCGGCGCGGCCACCGCGATCGCCGCCGCCGCAAACGCCTGCGCGGTCGCCGGCCATCCGTGTTGAGCCGCGAGCGCGGCGGCTTCGGTTTCGTTCACGACCAGGACGTCGACCTGCCGCAGAAGCTCGATCGATAACGGCCGCGCGGGCGCGGCGTTGAGAACGATCCGCGCGCCGGCCCGATGCGCGCGGGCGATCAATACCGCATTGGCTTGAGCGGGTACCTCGTGTTGCAAGACCAGAACGGCTCCAGGCGCGAGCATGCTGTCTGGCACCGCTTCCGGATCGGCGAGCGCGTTTGCGCCGGAGGCGACCGCGATGCAGTTCTCGCCGTGGGCGTCGACCAGAATCGTCGCGGAGCCCGTCGACGCTGCGGCGCGCTTGACGCCGTCGAGGTCGACGCCGCCCGCCGCCAGCAGGGCAAGCGCGGTGTCGGCGAAGGCATCGGTTCCGACCGCGCCGTACAGCCGGACCGCAGCGCCCGCGCGCGCGGCGGCGAGCGCCTGATTGGCGCCCTTGCCGCCGGGGTGGGTCGCAAACGATTCGGCGCCGATGGTTTCCCCGGGCGCGGGAAAGCGGGCAACGCGGGTGACGAGATCGAGGTTGATCGAGCCGAAGACGATGACCATGCACGGTCAGCCGCGCGCCGCCGGATACGCGTTGATGACTCCCTTGACCAGGAGAATGTTGCCGTACGGCCGGAGCTCTCCGGTGCGCACGACGGCGAACGCCGAACGAGCCCGCTCGTAGAACGCCCCGCGCTCGAGATGACCGATCTCCGCTTCGGCGAGGTCATGCTGCGTGAATACCGCCGCGAACTCGCGCACGGGCTCGGGCAGCGCCTCGGGATCGCCGGCCACCGCCATGGTCAGCGCCGCGGGTCTGAGGAAGGTGTCGAGCGGAAACACGGTCAGCACGGCATCGAGCATCGCCGGCGCGGTTGCGCCGGCGGCGTGCAGCACTCTCCTGCCGACGCTCGCCGCCGGAAAGTTCGCATCGGCGATCACCAGCTCATCGCCGTGGCCCATCGCAGCGAGCGCGTGCAGCAGGTCGGCGTGCAGCAGCGGATGGATTCCCTTGAGCATTTAACTCGTCGCAGTAACAACGCGCTACGGTCCGGCCAGACGTGGTATTGCGTACCGGCGCGTTTTACGGTTCGGCATTACGGGGCAAGTCGTGGCGCCGATTGCAGCAGTTCGCCCAGCTCGCGCTGGTAGAACTTCGCCATCCCCGTCGTGCCGTGTCCCGCGGTGTTATCGGTCGCCGGGATAAGGAGCACCCTGCCGTTCTTGACGCGCTTGATCTCGCGATCGAGCAGCCCGAGTTCCGGTGGATTGCGCTCGTCGTCAGCCGCATTGATCGCGAGCACCGTGGCCATGATCTTCTCCAGGCCCGCCGACGGGTTGTAGTCGCGCGAGGAATCCCATTGGTACAGCACGTCGTTCGCATCGGCCGGGAACGGCGCCGCAAGCCGCTGGTCGAGCAGCTGGTCGGCCTTCTCCCGCGTCGGCGCCGCCTTGTAGAGCGCCTGGTTGCCGCCGCTAGTCGCGATCCCGAAAAAAACGGATGCGAAGCGCGCGCTTCGCGGCTGCTGTGCGTACTCGCCATTCCTCCAATCGGGGTCGTTACGGATCGAATCGGTGATCAGCCGCCGCAGCATCCAGTTGCGGCTCGACATCTCGGTGGGCAGGCACGCCATCGGCACCGCGACATCCATGTAGCGGGCATATTTCACCGCGAAGATCCAGGTCTCCATACCGCCCATCGAGTTTCCGATGACCGCGCGGAGGTGCCGCACGTTCAGCTGCTCGGTGAGCAGCCGGTAATGCGCATCTACCATGTCCTCGTAGTTGTACTTGGGGAACTTCGCGCGCAGACCATCCGAGGGCTTGGACGACTTTCCATGGCCGAGTGTGTCAGGAATGATGACGTAGTAGCGCGAGGCGTCGAGCGGCTGCCCTGGCCCAAAGAGCTCGCCGGCAAAAGCGGGCGTGAGCATGCTGGCGCCGGACTGCGTCGTCCCATGCAGCACGAGGATCGCCTCGCCCGTCGGCGTACCGATGGTGCGGTAATGCAGTTGCAGCTGCGGCATGACCTCGCCAGTGTGGAACCGGAAGTCGCGCGCGACCCACGATGCTTCTCGCGGCGCCGGATAGTCGGCGGCCCAGGCCGAGAGTGCCCCGAGCGCGCATGCGAGGGTCGATGCAATGCGCGCCAACCGTTTCAGGCAATCCATCCGTTTCTCCTCCTCGTTGCGAACCTCGAGCTCGCTCCGGTGATCGTGCCCTGATACAGCATCCTAGCGCAACGCGGGTCGCGGGTCATGCAGTTGGGCTAGGCTTTCACGCCGCCGTGCGTCAGCCCGACGACGATCTCCTTCTGAATGACAATCGTCAACAGCAGGACCGGCACGGTGACGACCAGCGCAGCGGCGGCGAGGGGCCCCCATGCGAGCTGCTCGAAGGTGAGGACGTTGTAGACTGCTGCGGGCAGCGTCCGCGTCGCCCGGCCGGCCAGCACCGCGCCGAAGACGAAATTATTCCAGGAGAAAATGAAGGCGAGGATCGTGCCGACGACGATACCGGGACGCGCGAGCGGCAGCGCGACATAGCGGAAGCTCGTCCACACGCTGCCGCCGTCGATCTGGCACGCCTCCTCGAGCTCCTTCGGCAGCGTCTCGAAGTGCCCCGCCATGATATAGACGACGATGGGGACCGTGATGACGAGATGGGTGATGATAAGCGCGGTGAGCGTGTTGTTGAGTCCCAGAAACTGAAACACCATGAACAGCGGTATCAGGTACGACAGCGCCGGCGTCATGCGAGCGATCAGGACCAGTACGGTGAGCTTGTGCGCCTGCGCTCGCGCGATCCCGTAACCCGCGGGAATGCCGACGGCCAGCGCGATCAAGGTCGCGAAACCCGAGACGACGATGCTGTTCCAGAAGTAGAGGCCCATCGAGTTCTCGGCGAACACCTGCACGAAGTTGCGCAGCGTCGGCGGATCCGGGATGAACACGGGCGGATAGGCCAGGTTGTCGATTTCGTTCTTGAGCGAAAGCGACAGCATCCAGAAGAACACGAGGATCGCCGGGGACACGATCACGGCCACCGAGAGGGCGAAGGCGATCTTGCGTAACCTTCGTCGCAGGCGAGCGCGGCCGGCGCGCGCCGCCATCGGGAGCGCGGCGGTGCTCATCCTGTCCACTTGGCTCGCTGCCGGACGTACAGCAGGAGCAGCGCGAGCGCGAGGATGATGACGAAGAACACGACCACGACCGCCGACGCATTGCCGACGTTGTAGAACGCGAACGCCTGCAGGTACAGGTAGATGTTGATCGTTTCGGACGCCGTCCCGGGGCCGCCCTGGCTGATCACGTAGATGGTGTCGAAGGCCTTCAGCGCGTCGATGGTGCGGATCACCGCGGCGACCACCAGGAACGGCGCGACCAGCGGCAGCGTGATGTAGCGAAAGAGCTGCCACTCGGACGCACCGTCGAGCCGTGCCGATTCGTACGGCTCGGTCGGCAGCGCGGCCAGGCCGCCGAGCACGATCAGCATCACCAGCGGCGTCCAGTGCCAGATCTCGACCAGCACCAGGCTCGGGATCACCCACGTCGGCGAATAAACCCACAACGACGGCGGCAGGCCGAAGAGCGACAGCAAATAATTGAGCACGCCCTGTTGCGGATGGAACATCATCGTCCACACCAGCGCCACCGCGACGGGAGTGGCCATCATCGGCATGGTAAATACGCCGCGCAGCAGGCCACGAAAAGGAAATTCGCGGTGGAAGATCAGCGCGGCGGCGAGCCCAAGAACCAACGGTACGACGACGGCAAGCGCGGTGAAATAAAACGTGTGGACGATCGCTTCGAGAAAACGCTGGTTGGTCGCGAGGCCGACGTAGTTGTCGAAGCCGGCGAAATGCGCCGTCGTTCCGATCTTCCAGTCGAAGGCGCTCATCCAGGCCGTGAACAGCCACGGAAAGATGATCACCGCGCCGACGACGACCAGCGCCGGGACGACGAACAGGTAATAGCTGCGGTGCCGCCGGGCGAGAAAGCCCGGGCGTGCCGCGACGGACACGGTTGTCGGGGGGCGTAGGTGCGAATTCATTCGCACGCGACGCGACATGAGACGAAGCAGCCGAATGAATTCGGCCCTACGCCTTTTCGCTCTTGTCCAGTACCGGCTGGAACTCTGCGGTCGCCTTCTTGAGCTCCGTGGCCGGATCGGCACCGTTGATCATGTTGGTCAGCGCCACGCCGAACACGTCGCGAAACTCCGTCACCGGCGAGATGATCGGCAGCCCGGGTTGC
>VBCS01000423.1 GCA_005888955.1 Betaproteobacteria bacterium | reverse complement strand
GGCTCGCCAGGCTGCTGACGCTGGTCTATTTCCTGTTTTTCATCCTGATGCCCTGGTACACCAGGCGCGACAAGACCAAGCCGGTGCCGGAGAGGGTAACCTGGCGATGAATCTCATCGTGAGATTCGCCGGCGGTTTCCTGCTGGCGGCTGCGGGCGTCGCGCTCGCGCAGGGCGAGGCCCGACTGATCCCCGCGCCGAGCGTGAGCGGCTTCGAGCGCGACGCCTCGCTGCAACGCGGCGCGCGCAATTTCGCCAACTATTGTCTCAACTGCCACAGCGCCCAATACATGCGCTACAACCGGTTGACCGACCTGGGCCTGACCGAGGCGCAGATCAAGGACAACCTGATGTTCGCCACCGAGAAGATCGGCGGCACCATGACGGTGGCGATGACGACCGCAGACGCCACCGCGTGGTTCGGCGCGCCGCCGCCGGATCTGTCGGTCGAGGCGCGCGTTCGCGGCAAGGATTGGCTGTACAGCTATCTTCTCGCCTTCTATCGCGACGACAAGACCGCGACCGGCTGGAACAACCTCGTGTTTCCGAACGTCGCGATGCCGCACGCGCTGTGGAGTCTGTCCGGGCAAAAGAAGCTCGTCGATATCGAATACGAGGACCGCGACAAGGCCGAGGCGGCCGCGGTCGCGGCCAAGGGCCTCGTGCTGGTCGAGCCGGCGGTGGGCGGGAAGTACTTCGTGAAGACGCTTACCGAGGGCACGCCGGGCGCGCTCACGAACGTCGAATACGAGAGGTTCGTGAGCGACCTCGTCAACTACCTGGATTACATAAGCGAGCCCGTGAAGAACGACCGGATCAACATCGGCATCGTCGTGCTGATTTTCCTGGGGGTACTTTTCGCCCTCGTGTATGCGCTGAAGCGCGATTACTGGAAAGAGCTCCACTAAGAGCCGAGCAGGTTGACACGGCGAGGGCCTGACCAGCGCCATGCCCTTGCATCTGGTCGCAGCGCCCTCATATGCCGCGCCTCGGGAGAATGCAATCATGATGACCCTCTACTCCGGGACGACCGATCCCTTCAGCCAGCGCTGCCGCATCGTGCTGCACGAAAAGGGGATGGACTTCCAGATCATCGACGTCGACCTCGACCACAAGCCCGAGGACCTGGCGGTGATGAACCCCTACAACCAGGTCCCCGTGCTCGTCGAGCGCGACCTGGTGCTGCACGAGTCGAACATCATCAACGAATACATCGACGAACGCTTTCCGCATCCGCAGCTGATGCCCGCCGATCCCCTGATGCGCGCGCGGGCGCGGCTGTTCCTGCACCGCTTCGAGAAGGAGCTCTTCTCGCACATCGACACGCTCGAGGGCAACAACCAGAAGCAGCTCGACAAGGCCCGCGGTCTGGTGCGCGACAGCCTGCTGCAGATCGCACCGGTATTCACCAAGCACAAATACATGCTGGGCGAAGACTTCTCGATGCTCGATGTGGCGATCACCCCGCTGCTCTGGCGCCTCGACTACTACGGCATTCAACTGCCCAAGCCCGCGGCGCCGCTCATGAAATACGCGGAGCGGCTCTTCTCGCGGCCGGCGTTTATCGAAGCGCTCACGTCGGCCGAAAGAGGAATGAGGAAATAGCAAATAGCCCGTAGCCCGGGCTGAGCGCTCTAGCGCGATGCCCGGGGTGGCGCAGCCGTAGAGGCGGCGGGCCGGCGTTCTCCGCCGCGACGCCGTGTAGTATCCTCTCCTCATGTCCGAGCAATCCGCCAAGCCCTACCTGATCCGCGCCATCTGCGAATGGTGCGCGGACAACAGCTTGACCCCGTATCTTGCGGTGAAGGTCAACGGCCAGACACGTGTTCCGGCCGCCTTCGTCAAGAACGGCGAGATCGTGCTGAACGTCAGCGCGGGCGCGACACGTCGGCTGACCGTCGACAACGAGCACGTGCAATTCACCGCGCGTTTCAACGGCGTGTCGCAGGAAGTCTCCGTGCCGATCACGGCGGTGTCGGGAATCTTCGCCAAGGAAACCGGCTACGGATTCGCCTTCGCTGTCGCGGCGGATCCCGTGGCGTCGCTCGATGCGGCGACCGCACCGTTAGAATCTTCCGCGCCCGGCGCCTCGCCGCCGAAGGACAAGCCGCGCCGCCGGCCCAAGCACCTTCAGGTTGTAAAATAGCTTTTGCAGCGGGCCGCGTAGCACCGACGCGCCATCCCGCGCCCGGCCGGCATAGCTCAGTTGGTAGAGCAGCGGTTTTGTAAACCGTTGGTCGTGGGTTCGATTCCTACTGCCGGCACCATTCTCCTTATCGCCAAGCCAGGCCCCCGCGAGACGCAGCCGCCGCTCAAATAAATACAAACACCCCTATGAGGTCGCCGCTTGAATTGACGAAATCCAAGCGCTGCGCTATAGCTTACTGATGGGCAAAATGATCGACTCTGCGGCGGCAGCCGCGCGTCTAGGCGTCAACATGCAGCGCGTTCGCGCGCTGCTCGGTGCGCGGCGCATCCCCGGTGCGCGGCGCATCGGCCGGCAGTGGTTCGTGCCGGAAGATTTCGAAGTGACGCCGGGCGCTCGAGGTCCGAAACGATGAGTGGATGCTCGTGCATGGAGAAGTCGGAGTGCCGGCAGAGTAGCAGCAGCCGCAGCGCGACCAGAGCAACGCCGGCGCTGCGCGGCGTCGACGGCTCCGGAGCCGCAGATCATCGTTGGTGCTCTCGGTCCAAGATCGGGCGACGTAGAAGAGACTTGTTTTCAACGGAGGCATGATGGCGACAGCTGGAATTGACTCGATTGCCGCCGCCGAGAAGATACTAAATCGCACGCTGGCATACCAAGCTGCCAATGCGGTTCACGAGCTCAAGGATCGGCTCGATTTGGATATTGCGGAAATTCGTCTCGTCGTGGCGCCCTTGAGCAGCGACGCGCCCGGTTGCTACCGCGTGACCTGCACTATCGCCAACCTTGTGCTTCCCGAGCCAGTGTCCGTCGAGGTCATTGTGCGACCTGACCAGGCCACCGGTTCAGCCGAGGAAAGTACGAGGGCCGCGGCGGGTCGCCCGCAAGCCAAGCCCGCCTCGCGCGGCCGAAGGCGGCGGTCCCGGAACTAAGCGCAAGGCTTGGCCTTCGTCGAGTCGCGGATGGAGCGGGGCGATTTCTGAATGGCACACGGTTGGTAAAAATTACAAATCCTCGCCGGTCGCGGCCCCGCTTCGCCGCCGAAATCTCGGGAAAGTTCCCGGCATCGATTTTGCATGCGGTGCAGCGCTTGGGGCTGGCCATGAACGAAATTCCCAAACCGCTGCAAGTCTACATCGTCGAGGATTCCACGATCATCCGGCGCTTGCTCGCGTCGACGATCGAGGCGGCGGGGGCAGAACTGGTCGGCAGCAGCGCCGGCGCGGAATCGGCCATTGCCGATCTGTCCGTGCTGCGGCCGGATTTGATCGTGGTAGACATCAGCTTGAACTCCGGCAACGGGTTCGACGTGCTCAGGGCTCTGCAGGAACAGAAGCTGGTCCCAGCGGCGATCAAGGTGGTGCTTACGAATCACGCCAACGCCGAGTACGAAAATCTCAGCTTGCGTCTCGGCG
>VBCS01000064.1 GCA_005888955.1 Betaproteobacteria bacterium | reverse complement strand
CCGCGGCGGTCAACAGGGCGGTCAAGACCCCGGCCGACGCTAACTGGCGCGCTGGTTTGGTAGAGCCGCATGCATTCGGCCGCGGCGCCACCAGCGGCTGTCGCGTGCGAATGAATTCGCACCTATGAAAGACTCGGTTGTCGTCGGGCCGAATTTATTCGGCCGCGGCGCCGCAAGATCACGCCACGCGCGAATTAGCCGCACTACAAAGCACGGTGCATGATCAATACGTCGACCGGCCCGAGGGCGCGGTGTCGGAACGCGCGCGGAACGCGGCCGACGACTTCGAAGCCATGTTTCTGCCATAAGCGCACAGCGCCCTCGTTGGTGGCGACCACGAAGTTGAACTGCAACGCGGTGTAGCCGCGCTCGCGCGCCGCGGCCAGCGAATGCTCGCACATCGCGCTGCCGACGCCGCGCCCCCGCGCGTCCGGATGCGTCATGTAGCCGCAATTGGCGACGTGATCGCCCAGGCCCGGCTGATTCGGCCGCAGCGCATAGGTACCGACGATGCGGCCCGCTTGCTCGGCGATGAAGGCTACCGCGGGAGGATCCATCCAGATCCGCCGTGCCTCGGTCATCGTCGTGTCCGGCGCATAGGCGTACGTATCGCCGCCGGCGACGACCGCCCGAAAGATTGCCCAGATGCCCGCGAAGTCGCGCGGGCGAGCCGGCCGGATCGACAATGCCGCCCGGTCCACGGTCGGCATCAGTTTTCTTCTCCGCCAAAATGTGGCGGTCGCTTGCCGAGGAAGGCACGGACGCCTTCGACGAAGTCATCGGTCGCGCTGCATGCGCCAAAGCTCACCGCTTCGGCTTCGAGCTGCGCCGACAGCCTCTGCGCGAGCGATTGCTGAATGAGACGCTTACCATTGCGGATCGCCGCCACGGGCCCCGAAACGATCGCGGTCACGAGGGCAGCAGTCGCGCGATCGAGCTCGGCCTCGGGGACCACGCGGTTGACCAGCCCGAGACGCAACGCGTCGTCGGCCCCGAAGCGTTCGCCGAGCAACAGGATTTCCATCGCCTTCTTCAGGCCGACCAGCCGCGGGAGCGCGTACGACAAGCCACCGTCCGGCGTCAATCCAAGCTGTCGGTACGCGGAGGTAAAGTAACTCGTGTCGGCCGCGATGGCGAGATCGCAGGCGCATAGCAACGACAGGCCGAAGCCCGCGACCGCGCCGTGGGCGCTGGCGACGACGGGATGCGGCATGCGTTGCAGCTGCTCGATAGCCGCGTGCAGGCGCTCGATCATGCGCATAAAGCGGCTTCGCCGATCGGCGGGTGCGAGTGCGAGCTGTTCGGCGAAATGGCGGATGTCGCCTCCCGCCATGAAGTGCCTGCCCGCGCCCCGGATGACCACGCAGCGTAGCGTGTCGTCGGCCGCCAGCGCCGCGGTATGGTCGACGAGCGCGTCCATCATCGCCGCATCGAGCGCATTGAGCGACGCGGGACGATTGAGCGTGAGCATGGCGACGGGGCCGTCGCGCGCGAGCAGGATCGGGCTGGTCATGGCGGGAGCCTAGGTTCCTTACACACCGGCGCGCTCGTCGGCGTCGCCGCGACCGCGCGAGGCGTCCTCTTCGGCGGCGAATGCGGCCTTGAACGGACTTGCCGCCTCCAGCTCTTCGACCGCGTGGGCCACCTCGGCGCGCTCGTCGGCCGCGAAGCGCGCGATCGCGCGGGCGAAGTCCGGATCGGAGATCGCGTGCGCCGAGCGCGTCGTCACCGGCAAGAGCCCGCGCGCGAGCTTGTGCACGCCTTGCGCTCCGCCCTCGAACTGGCCGATGCGGCGCTCGATGCAGAAATCGATCGCCTGGTAGTAGCAGGCTTCGAAATGCAAGCCCGGCACGAATTCGGTCGCGCCCCAGTAGCGGCCCCAGAGCGTGTCCGCACTGAACACGTCGAGCGCGGCGCAGACGGGCCTGCCGCCGCGCTCGCCGAGAACGAGCACGACATGATCGGGCAGCGTCGCGCCGATGCGCTCGAAGAAGGCGAGCGACAGATACGGTGTCGAGTGGTGGCGGCGATACGTAGTCGTGTAGCAATGGAAGAAGAATGACCAGTGCCTGCCGTCGATCTCGCGCCCGAGCAGGCGGCGAAAGGTCACTCCTGCGGCGCCGAGCTTGCGCCGTTCCTGGCTGATCCGTTTGCGCTTGGTGTGATTCATCGTCGACAGGAAGTCGGCGAAGTCGCGGTAGCCGGGATTGGTCCAATGGAACTGCACGCTGTCGCGCAACAGCATGCCGGCAGCGGCGCAGGCGTACGCTTCGTCGGCTTGCGGAAACAGAATATGCAGCGACGACAAATGGTCTTCGGCAACAAGCGACAATGCGCCCGCGAGAAGCTCGCCGCGAGTCGCGGCGTCGGCCGCGATCAGCCGCGGCCCCGTCGCCGGCGTAAACGGAACCGCGCTCACGAGCTTGGGATAGTAATGTCTCCCGTGCCTCCGGTACGCGTCGGCCCACGCCCAGTCGAACACGTATTCGCCGTAGGAGTGCGTCTTGACGTAGAGCGGCATCGCGCCAACGAGCAGCGCGCCGTGCCACGCAGTAAGGTAGCGCGGCGTCCACCCTGTTTGCGGCGCCGCGCAACCGGTTTCGTGCAACGCGTGCAGAAACGCGTGCGACAAAAGCGGCCGATCGCCGACAAGCGCATCCCAGGCCGACGCGGGGACCGCGCTGAGCGAGTCGACGATGCGAAGCGAGGTGCGTGCCATGCGCGAGAGGCAATTCCATGCCATTGTCGCATGTCCGGCAAGCGCCAATCCACGTGCTAACATTCGTGCATGCGCGTCGCCATCGCTCAGCTGGATTGCGTGGTCGGCGATATGCCAGGCAATGCGCGCGTATCCTCGCGGCCGTCGACGAAGCGCGGCGCGGTGGCGCCGATCTCGTTGTGACGCCGGAACTGTCGCTCTGCGGCTATCCGCCGGAAGACCTGCTGCTGCGACCGGCTTTTCTGGCGGCGTGTGCCGGGGAGCTCGAGCGCCTTGCCGCGCAAGTCACGGGACCGGCGGTGCTCGTCGGCTTTCCCGAAGCTAGCGGCGGCAAGCGGCACAACGCGGCGGCGGTGATTCGCAACGGCGGGGTCGCGGCGATCTATCGCAAGCGCGAGCTCCCGAACTATACGGTGTTCGACGAAGATCGTTATTTCGAGCCGGGCACCGATCCCTGCGTCATCGACATCGCCGGCGTTCGCGTCGGAATCGTCATCTGCGAGGACATCTGGTTTCCCACCCCGGCACGCATCGCGAGCACCGCCGGCGCGCAGATCATCGTCGTCCCCAATGGCTCGCCGTACCACACGCGGCAGCAGGCGTTGCGACGCGACGTCGTGACGGCGCGTGCGCAGGAAACCGGTCTGCCCGTCGTTTACGTCAACCGCGTCGGTGGCCAGGATGAGCTGGTATTCGACGGCGCGTCATTCATCGTCGACGGAGCGGGCGCGCTCACACAGCAGGTGCCGGCGTGGCGCGAGACAGTGGCGCTGGCCGAGTTTGCGGGCGCGACGCCGAAGGCTGTCCGCGGTGGACTCGATGGCCGCCTGGAATCCCATGTGTATGCCGCGCTCTGCATGGGCGTGCACGACTACGTCGAGAAAAATCGCTTTCCCGGCGTCTTGATCGGGTTGTCGGGCGGGATCGACTCGGCGTTGACGCTGGCGGTCGCCGTCGACGCTCTCGGTCCCGAGCGAGTGCGTGCCGTGATGCTGCCCTCGCCGTACAACGCGGCCATCAGCCTCGAAGACGCGCGCGCCATGGCCGGAATCCTCGGCGTGCGCTACGACGAGATTCCGATCGATGGCGCATTCCAGGCGCTTCGGGCGGCGCTCGTCGAGGAGTTCAAGGGTCTGCCCGAAGACGCGACCGAGGAGAACATCCAGGCGAGGATTCGCGGCACCCTGTTGATGGCACTTTCCAACAAGCACGGGACGATCGTGCTCACGACCGGCAACAAGTCGGAGATGGCGGTGGGTTATGCCACGCTCTATGGCGACATGGCCGGCGGCTTCGCCGTGCTCAAGGACATCAGCAAGTCGCTGGTCTATCGCCTGGCGCGATATCGGAATAGCCTGGGGCGGATGATTCCGGAGCGGATCATCACGCGCGCGCCGTCGGCAGAGCTGCGCCTGAACCAGACCGACCAGGACAGCCTGCCTCCTTACGATGCGCTCGACGCGATCCTCGAGGCTTACGTCGAGGAACTGCAGAGCCCGGCCGAGATCGTCGCCCGCGGCTACGCAGCGGAGCACGTGGCCAGAGTGGTGCGGCTGATCAAGGTGAACGAGTACAAGCGGCGGCAATCCGCGGTCGGCATCCGCATCACGCCGCGCGGATTCGGCAAGGACTGGCGCTATCCGATAACCTCGGCGTGGACCGAGTGGAAGAGTGTCGCCGCGTAGTGTAATGTAACCTGCGATCGACGTGCGCGTCCTTGGGAGCAGCGATGAAAAAAGTCGAAGCAATCATCAAGCCGTTCAAGCTCGACGAGGTGCGCGAGGCGCTCTCCGATATCGGCGTCAGCGGACTCACGGTGACGGAGGTCAAGGGTTTCGGCCGCCAGAAGGGCCATACCGAGCTCTATCGCGGTGCGGAGTACGTCGTCGATTTCCTGCCCAAGGTCAAGGTCGAGGTGATCATCGCCGACAATCTCGTCGAGCGCGCGATAGAAGCGATCATAAAAGCCGCGCGGACGGGAAAGATCGGCGACGGCAAGATCTTCGTTACATCGGTCGAGCAGGTCGTGCGCATCCGCACCGGTGAGTCCGGCGAAGCGGCGGTCTGAACAATAGCCACCACCGCGCAGGCGAAGGAGGCCATATGTCATTCATGAGTGAGTTCCGCGAGTTCGCAGTCAAGGGCAGCGTCGTCGATCTGGCGGTGGGTGTGATCATCGGCGCCGCATTCGGCAAGATCGTCGATTCGCTGGTCAAGGATCTGATCATGCCGGTGGTCAGCCGCATTTTCGGCGGCCTCGACTTCAGCAACTGGTTCATCATGCTGGGCACGCCGCCGCCGGGCTACAGCGGGCCAATGACCTACGAAGCGCTAACCAAGGCCGGCGTGCCACTGCTCGCCTACGGCAACGTCATCACCGTGGCGCTCAATTTCGTCATTCTCGCCTTTATCATTTTCCTTATGGTGAAACAGATCAACCGGATGCGCGGCGTGACGCCTCCGCCGCCCCCGCCGGAGAACGTGCAGCTATTGCGCGAGATTCGCGACGCGCTGAAAAAATGAGCCGCCGCACTGGCGTGCGGCGTGATCGAAACGGATGAGTGGAGGAACGATGACTCGCAGCAGACTCTTGTTAGCGCTTGCGCTGCTAGCGCTCGGCCTTACGGAAACGGCGCGCGGCGACATCAACGTCGGCGTGACCCTGTCCGCGACAGGGGCGGCCGCCTCGCTCGGCATCCCCGAGCGCAATACCTTCGAGCTGCTGCCGACCACGATCGCCGGGCAGAAAGTCAATTGGATCGTGCTCGACGACGGCTCGGATACGACCAAAGCAGTGACCA
>VBCS01000420.1 GCA_005888955.1 Betaproteobacteria bacterium | reverse complement strand
CCACGCTCGACGATCCGGCGAGCGATCCACGTTGGCCGCCCTGGATCGCGCTCTCATTGCCGACCTCGTCCGCACAGCAGCTCGCGGTTGCACGCCGCTGGTCGAAGGCGATGTTGCCTGCGCCGGCGCCGCGGCGTCCGGTGCCGTCGCGCTCAGGGCGTCTCCGCGTCGGCTATCTCTCCGGCAATTTCCGCGATCATCCGACCGGGCGCCTGATGGCCGGGCTGTTCGAGGCCCACGATCGCGGCCGGTTCGAGATCACGGGCTACAGCTACGGGGGGGATGACGGTAGCGCTACGGCCGCACGCATTCGCGTGGCGTTCGACCGCTGGCGCGACGTGCGCGACGTCGCCGATGCCGAGGTCGCGCGCATGATCCGCGACGACGGGATCGATATTCTCGTCGATCGCCATGGCTACACGCTCGGGGACCGGCTTTCGATCCTCGCCTCGCGGCCTGCACCGGTGCAGGTCCATTACATGAGCTTTCCGGGAACGCTCGGTTACGATGCCATCGACAGCGTCATCGCCGACGGAGAAGTAATTCCGCCGGGCGACGAAGCGTTCTTCCACGAGCGCGTATGGCGCCTGCCGCGTTGCTATTACGTCAACGACAGTCGGCGTGGGCTTCCGGCGCCGACGACGCGCTCCGCCAACTCGCTTCCCGAGGACGTCCTCGTGCTTGCGTGTCTCAACCAGAGCCACAAGCTGCGTCGGCCGCTGTTCGCGGCGTGGCTGTCTGCTCTGCGCATCCGCGACGATGTGGTCCTCTGGCTTCTGGCGGGCCATCCGCGCATGCAGCAGAACCTTCGCGCCGAGGCCGAGCGCGCGGGCGTCGATCCCGGCCGGCTGATTTTCGCGCGTCCCATCGCACAGGATGCGCACATCGCGCGTCTTGCGTGCGCCGACCTGGCGCTCGACACGTTGCCGTACGGAGCGCACACGACGGGCTGCGACGCGTTGTGGGCGGGCGTTCCCATGCTGACTTGTCGCGGCGCGACCTTTGCCGGGCGTGTCGGCGCGAGCCTGCTCAACGCCGCCGGACTGCCGGAACTGATCACCAATTCGCCGGAGGCGTACGCCGCGCGCCTGCTCGATCTCGTATCCGCTCCGCAGCGCTTGCGCGAATACGGCGATTATCTCAACCGCACGCGCGGCACCAATCCCCTATTCGACACCGCCGGCTTCACGCGCGACTGGGAGGCGCTGCTGCTCGCGATCTACGACGCCGCGGCGCGCAGCCCGGGCTGAGCCCGGACTTGGTCCAGGGGATGCCCGGGAGGTTCGGAACCTTATGGCGTCACCCCGGGCATCGCACTGCGCGCGACGCCCGGGCTACGCTCGCTAGCGCTTGCGCTCGATCAGCTCGATCTTGTAGCCGTCGGGATCCTCGGCGAAGGCGATGACCGTCGTGCCGCCCTTGACCGGGCCGGCTTCGCGAGTGACTTTTCCGCCGTATTTGCCAGCTGCGGCGCGCACCGCAGCGCACGCCGCCGCTGCGTCCGGCACCTCGATGGCGACATGACCGTAGCCGGAGCCGAGATCGTATCTGTCGACGCCATAGTTGTACGTTAGCTCGAGCACCGCGTGCTCGGATTCGTCGCCGTAGCCGACGAACGCCAAGGTGTACTTCTGCTCGGGGCGGTCGGTAGTGCGCAACATCTTCATGCCGAGCACGTTGGTGTAGAAGCGGATCGAGCGTTGCAGATCGCCGACCCGCAGCATGGTATGAAGGATGCGCATGGCTTTCCTAATCGGCTTGCGTTGATCGGCTCGTGACAACCGGGGTTGCTGTAGGCGTGAATTCATTCGCAAATGAATTCGGCCCTACTAGAATTAGAATTCGACCAGCTCGTAATCTTCCTTGCGCGCACCGCAATCCGGGCAGGTCCAATTTGGCGGCACGTCTTCCCACTTGGTGCCGGGCGCGACGCCCGTATCGGGATCGCCGAGCGCCTCGTCGTAGATATGACCGCAGATCAGGCACATGTATTTCTTCATCAGAGCGTGGGCTTGTGCGTTGGAGTAAAATCGAATTCTACCAAGTTCATCCAGGCCGGGGCTCGCAGGCGCTCCCGCCGATTCACGAGGCGCAACCGGCGCGCGATTCGCCGCACTACCGTATTTGCCATGCCTCCGCCCGCCGAGCAAGCAGCCGACTTTCCGCCGATCGTTCTTGCCTTCGCGGCCTCCGACCCGAGCGGCGGCGCGGGGATCCAGGCCGATATCCTGACGCTCGCAAGCATGGGTTGCCATCCGTTGTCGGTGCTGACCGCGATTACGGTGCAGGACACGATGGGCGTCGAAGGCGTGCAAGCCCTCGACGCCGAGTGGGTTGCCGACCAGGCGCGCTGCCTGCTCGAGGACATGCCCGTCGACGCTTTCAAGATCGGCGTGCTCGGCAGCGTCGAGAACATCGCCGCCATCGCGGAAATTCTCGCCGATTATCCGGACGTGCCGCTGGTGCTCGATCCGGTGCTCGCATCGGGCCGCGGCGACGAGCTGGCGACCGACGAGATGCTGCACGCGCTGCGCGAGCTCTTGCTGCCGCGAACGACGATCCTGACGCCCAACAGCACCGAAGCGCGGCGGCTGGCCGACGGCGAAGACGACGAGGAACCGTCGCTCGCCATATGCGCGCAGCGCTTGATCGAAAGCGGATGCGGGCACGTGTTGATCACCGGCACGCACGAGGCGACGGCGCAAGTTGTCAACACACTCTACGGTAAGGCCGGTCTAGTGCGCAGCGACAGCTGGGAGCGGCTGCCGGGGAGCTACCACGGCTCGGGATGCACGCTGGCTTCCGCGATCGCGGCAATGCTCGCCAATGGCCTCGAGCTACCTGAGGCCGTGCGCGAGGCGCAGGATTACACCTGGCACGCGCTGGCGAAGGCGTATCGGCCCGGGATGGGTCAGTTTCTCCCCGATCGCCTATTCTGGGCGCGCGACGACGACGCGGAGCCACCCGTCGAGGAAGAACGCGCATCGCGCGCGCCGAACCTGCATCGCCATTGATGGCCACAATCGCCGGGCTGTACGCGCTGACGCCCGATCTTCTGGACACCGACGAGCTCGTCACGCGGGTGGCGGCCGCGATCGCCGGCGGCGCCGCGGCGGTCCAGTATCGCAACAAGATCGCGTCACCGCCTCTACGCCGCGCGCAGGCGCTGGTACTGCGCGACCTCTGCGCGGCCCAGGGCATAACGTTCATCGTCAACGACGACGTTAATCTGGCGTACGCGGTCGATGCCGACGGCGTACACCTGGGCCGCGACGATGCGCCGCTCATCCGCGCGCGACAACGCCTCGGATCGACCGCGATCATCGGTGCCTCTTGCTACGATTCGCTGGAACGCGCCGCAGCGGCGGTCGCCTCCGGTGCCGACTATGTCGCGTTCGGCAGCTTCTTTCCTTCGATGGTCAAGCCCGATGCGACTCGCGTGGAGGCTTCGCTGCTCACGGCCGCGAAGGCGCGCTGGAACGTTTCCACGGTCGCGATCGGCGGCATCACGCCCGCCACGGCTCCGGCGCTGATCGCCGCAGGCGCCGATGCACTGGCGGTCGTCACGGCGCTGTTCGATGCGCCCGACGTGGCCGCGGCGGCGAAGGCTTTCCGCGACGCGTTCGATGCCACGATTCCGGCGGCGCGGCGGCGGGCCGGAATGGCCTGATGGCGCTCGATCCGGGGCGGGCACGAGCGAGCGCATGAGCAGGAACGACGAGCTGTTCGCGCGGGCACAGCGCACGATCCCAGCCGGCGTCAATTCTCCCGTGCGCGCGTTTCGCTCGGTCGGCGGCACGCCGCGCTTTTTCACGCGCGGCGAAGGTGCCTACCTCTGGGATGCCGACGGCAAGCGCTACATCGATTACGTGGGCTCGTGGGGGCCGGCGATCCTCGGCCACGCGCACGCCGACACGGTGCGCGCGGTGCAGGAGACCGCGCGCCACGGCCTGTCGTTCGGCGCGCCGACGGAAGCCGAGATCGAGATCGCCGAGACGCTCTGCGGCCTGCTGCCGTCGCTCGAGCTGGTGCGGTTGGTGAGTTCCGGTACCGAAGCGACGATGTCGGCGCTGCGGCTCGCGCGCGGCTACACGGGGCGGTCGAAGATCGTGAAGTTCGAAGGCTGCTATCACGGCCACGGCGACAGCTTGCTCGTGAAGGCAGGCTCGGGCGCGCTTACCTTCGGGCAGCCGTCGTCGGCGGGCGTCCCGCCTTCGATCGCCGGCGAGACGCTGGTGCTGTCGTACAACGATCTCGATCAGGTCGAGGCGGCGTTCAGGCAGTATCCGGACGCTATCGCCTGCGTGATCGTCGAGCCGGTGGCGGGCAACATGAATCTGATCGCCCCGACGCCGGAGTTTCTTCCCGGATTGCGCGCTCTCTGCGATCGCTACGGCGCGGTGCTGATCTTCGACGAAGTGATGACCGGCTTTCGCGTGCACTTGCGCGGCGCGCAAGGCCTCTACGGCGTCACGCCGGATCTCACGACGCTGGGCAAGGTCATCGGCGGCGGGATGCCCGTGGGCGCGTTCGGCGGCAAGCGCGCGATCATGCACAAGATCGCGCCGCTCGGACCGGTATATCAAGCCGGGACGCTCTCGGGCAATCCGGTCGCGGTCGCGGCGGGGCTGACCACGCTCAAGGCGATCCAGGCGCCGGGATTCTACGATCGGCTCTCGGCGCGCACACGGGCGTTGACCGACGGACTTGCGGCGGCGGCCGCAAAGGCCGGCGTCGCGTTCTCGGCGCAATCGGTCGGCGGCATGTTCGGGATCTACTTCGTGTCGAGGGCGCCGGCGAGCTACGTCGAAGTCATGGCCTGCGACAAGGAAGCGTTCAACCGCTTCTTCCACCACATGCTCGATGCGGGCGTGTACTTCGCGCCGAGCGCGTTCGAGGCGGGATTCGTGTCGGCGGCGCACACGGCCGAAGACATCGCGGCGACCGCAAACCTCGCGGGCGAATTCTTCCTACAGGCTGGCGCTGGCTGAACCAACCCGCGGACCCATACCAACGTCTACCGCATGACGCAGCACGATCGATTCCAGCAAATGCCGCTGCGGCGAGCGGCCGCCTCAACATAGGCGGCATAACTCGCAGATCAGCTTCTCGAGCTCGCGGGTATAGCGCCCTGTGTCGAAGAGAGAGCATGACTCGTTATTCGTTCGCAACCTCGCGCGCAGACTGCGCAACGTATCAGGATCGCGCGCGAGCTTCAGCGCCAAGGCCTCGTACGATTCGAGATCGTACGTTACCAACTCGGGCAGTCCGGTCGCGTTCAACTGACTCCCCGAAACTCGACTCGCGAAAGTTTCGCCGGCGCAGGTGACGATCGGCAATCCGACGAACAGCGCATCGTTGGCGGTCGTATGCGCATTGCAGGGAGTCGTGTCGAGGAAGAGATCGGCCGCGGCGTGACGCGCCAGATGCTCGGCGAGCGGAATGCGCGGCGCGAAGATCAGGCGTTCGGGCGCCACGCCCCAGCGCTTCGCTTCTCGGCGGAGATTGCCGGTCGCCGGCGCGTTGGTTTGCAGCAGCCACAGCACGCTCGCCGGGACCGCGCGCAGCAGCCGCATCCAGGCTTCGAACACCTGCGGCAGGATCTTGTAGCTCGCGTTGAAGCAGCAGAAGACGAACGCGTCCTCGGGCAGTCCGCACTGTGCGCGCGACGGGATCGCACCGATCGGCCGCCGACTGTCGCTCGGCAGGTAGCAGCCGGGCAGATACAGGAACCGCTCGACGAAGTTCGCCTGCTGCTCGGGTGGGGTCACGAAGCGGTCGGTCAGGACGTAATCGTAGCAATCTGCGCCGAGCGTGCCCGGGAAGCCGATGCAGTTGACCTGGATCGGCGCCGGCCGCAGCGCGAAGATCTCGCTTCGCGCATGGATCACGTAGCCGCTCGTGTCGAAGAGCACCGCGACGCGATCATCCGCGATGCGGCGCGCCGTAGCCTCGAACGATTCGCCGCGCGCGTCGATGAAGCGATCGAATGCCGCCGCAAAGCGCGCCCGCGCGGGACTGTCGTCGTCCGGACTGGCCAGCGGATGGGTGCGAAAGTCCGGCCCGATGTACGCGATGCGCACCCTTCCGTCGACGGCCGAAGGCGGCAGCGGATGGCCCGGGTTGATACCACCAAGGTGTTCTTTCGCCCATTTGCGAGCTGCCGTGAGCAGCTCGTCGGGCGCGTACGGCAGCGCGAGGAGATTGTGCGGCGTGACCGACGGCGCCTCCGGCTGCGCGAGCGAGGCGCGTTGTGCTTCGAGCAGGCGCTCGAAATCCGCCCAGTCGCAGGTATGCTGACGCGTGTAGAGGAGGAGGTTCGTCGCCTCGGCGGACTCCGGCTGCAGCGCGAGCGCCCGTTCGATCAACGGTGCGGCTTCTTCATAACGCTGGTCTGCAATATCGAGCGAGGCCAGGCCGAGCAAGGCCTGCGGATCGTCGGGAGCGAACGAGAGCGCGCGCTGGAAGCTCGTGCGCGCGGCCGTCGGCGCGCCGGCGCGGCGTTGGCAAAAGCCGAGGTTGTTCCATAGTGCCGCGAGGTTCGGGTTCAGCGCGGCGGCGCGTGCATAACTCGCCGCGGCCTCGGCATAGCGGTGGCGTGTGCTCAGCACGTCGCCGAGGTTCGCGTGCGCCGGCAGGAGGTCGGGTTGCAGCGCGATGGCCTCGCGGTATCGATCGGCGGCCGCGTCGAACCGGCCCTGCGCCTGCAGCGACAAACCGAGATTGTTGAGCAGAACGGGATGCGTCGACCCCGCCTCGATGGCGGCTTCATACGCGGCAATTGCAACGTCGTGCTCGCCGCGGCGGCGGCGGAAGTCGCCAATTCGGAAGTGCGCTTCGGGCTGGCGGGGAGCAAGCGCGACCGCCCTGAGCCATGCGTCGAGCGCGGCATCGGGCTGCGCAGCCTCAAGCGCAAGCCCGAGGACGGTCCACGCTTCTG